>NZ_JAEMRD010000203.1 GCF_016463485.1 Brevundimonas sp. | reverse complement strand
CTTGCATGGCATGCAAGAGGTCAGCGGTTCGACTCCGCTAAGCTCCACCAATTTTTCAAGGGGCTAGCAGGAAACTGCTAGCCCCTTTTTGCTTTCCGGGTAACCTCCCGCACGGGGGACACCGTGCGGCCAGCGGCAATCTTCCTCCGCAACACCGGGCCAGGCAGCCAACGACTCTGGAACTGGGATGTGCGGTGGCTCGTTAAGATCGACCACGACAAGGTAGCAGATCGACGTGATCGGCCTGGGGCCTCGCGATACAGAGCCAACCCTACGCGGCTGACATGCCCCCCTCTCTGCGAGGCCGCCTCGCAACCAATCTAACAAATTGGCCAACTAGTCCGCCACTTCGGCCGCCTGTACCGAGCGGCGATGCCGGCTCGACCGTGAGTTGGTGCCTGGTTTCCTGCCGTGGCTGACGTAGACTGCGACCGCTCTCTGGCCTGAAGCTCTACTTCAGCCTCTGCGCCAAGGACCGACACCGGTCTTGGCGATCGCTATTTGGTTAGCCTTGGCAGGGATGCTTGTTGAAGGGCACGACACCGATCACGAAATAATCCCACCCAATCGCCATAGCTCAGGTTGCTAGGGGCGTGCCTAAGGGCTTTAGGTTGCTGCCTCAGTATGGAGTCGGCGATGCCCACAATCACTGGAACTGCTGGAGACGACACTCTCCTCAACACCGATGGGAACGACGACATCGATGGAGCAGCCGGCTTTGACACGGTGATCTACCAAGTCGGTAGCGCGGTCCCGACGCTATTCCGGATCGATAACGGGGTGGTCACGATCGCGACCAGAACATGGATCGATACGCTCGTTAACGTGGAGCGCGTTCAACTCATAGGCGCGACCTATGGCTTGAACGCTGGTGGCACCGTGACCGTTACCGGCAACGATGACCGGAACGACTTACGGGGAACGAACCGGGATGATGCCATTTATGGACGAGGTGGAGACGACCTGATCACAGGCGGAGTGGGCAACGACAGGGTTTCTGGAGGTCTGGGGGTCGATACGGCGATCTTTTCAGGGCGATACCTCGACTATGCCTTCACCTACGTTCCCGCACCCAGCCCCAACCAAGCACCGCCGGGACTTCAGGTCCCGTCGCTGACGGTGCAGGGTCCGGACGGACGCGACACCTTCGCCTTCGAAGGCAACTATTTCAGCGATCCAAACGCGTCCTTCGACATTGAACGCGCACGCTTTAGCGACGTGGAAGTGTGGATCGATCGCCTCGGGATCCGCATCCTCGCTAACGGCCAGTTCACCGGCGGAGCTAGTGCAGAGCGCATCGAGGGGGGTCTTGGGGCTGACCGGCTGGACGGAGGCTCGGGCAACGATCGGTTGGACGGCGGCGGCGGCGATGACATTCTTGTCGGCGCATCGGGAGACGACGAGCTGATCGGCGGCGAAGGCAATGACACTGCCGTCTTCGACATAAACTACGGGGATCCCGGCGGAGCGTCGATGAACTTGCTTCCATCCGGTGAAGTTCAGGTCTTCGACACGTTCAGTCCCAGGTTGGGCGGCGATCTGCTTCGAGGCATCGAGCGGATCGATTTTCGGAACCTCAGCTTGGGGTTGGTCAATGGACAATGGGTTGTCGTCGCCTCTAGCTCAGGCTCGGTCACCGGCACGACCGGATCCGAAACATTGCGGGGCGACGACGGCGACAACATCATCCGGCCGCTGGGTGGTACCGATGTCGTCTACGGCGAAGGCGGAACGGACACCGTCCGGTTCGATGGGGACTTCAACCACACCGACGCTCGCGGCGGTTTCTCGGTCTTTGTCGGGCCAGGCGGCATCGGGGTGCTGGGCTGGCTGGGAGGGAATCAGACCGGCGTTTCCGTGGCTGCCAGCCTGATCGAGGTCGAGCGTGTGCAGTTCGACAACCAGCTGTTCGTGCTTCAATCCAACGGCGTCTTCCGGATCACGGGGATTAGCGAGAGCGGGCTGAACGTTAATCTCGGTGGATCGAACGGCAGGGACGAACTGTACGGCACGGCCGGAACCGACGTCCTGTCGGGGCGCGCCGGCGATGACATGCTTTACGGAAACGCCGGCGACGATTTGATCGACGGCGGCGCAGGCGTGGACACGGCCGTCATCTCCGGATCGTTCGCCGATCAGATTTTCTCGAACGAAGGAGGGCGGCTGATCGTTCAGGGACCCGGGGGGCGCGACGCTCTGCTGAACGTCGAACGGGTGCAGTTCGACGACCGCACGATCTCCGTAGGCGCGGACGGTTTGGTTGAGATCACCGGCTTCGCGGACGGCAATGTCCTCACGGGAACTGGTGCGCGGGATCGCATCCTCGGCAGCGCATTTGCAGATGTTCTGGATGGCTATGACGGTGCCGATATTCTCCTAGGCGGCGCAGGCCACGACACCCTGTTCGGCAGTCGCGGAGACGATTTGCTCGAAGGCGGAGACGGAAACGACAACCTTTACGGGGGTCAGGGAAACGACATCCTCGACGGCGGCATGGGCAACGATCTGATACGTGGCGGCGCAGGCTCGAACGTCATCGACGGCGGCGAAAGCGTCGATACACTCCTGCTGGATGGCTCCGCCGGCTGCTACGTCTATGTCAACGGCGGCACCTTCTTCGTCGTCTCGCGTGGCGACGCCAGTCATACCATAAGTAACGTCGAGCGCATCAGCTTCGACGGCGGGGTGACGTCATCGACCGTCAAGGACGCGATGGTTGCCGCTCTCGATCCCTACGCGTATCTGATCCGGAATCCGGACGTCTACCAAGCCTACCGTCTGGATCCAGCGGCGGCCCGGACCCATTATGCCAGCTTTGGCTTCGCAGAAGGCCGCGGCATGGGTTCGTTCAACCCGCTCGCCTATGTCGCCTCCTACGCGGATTTGATGACCGCTCTGGGAGCTGACGCCCGCTCCGGCGCGAGCCATTACCTCCAGTTCGGCCGGAGCGAGGGCCGGCAGATCACCTTCGATCCGACGGCTTACGCCGCCGCGAACGTGGATGTGGCGCGTGTCGCTGGCTTCGACGCCTCCGCTGCTGCGGCTCACTACATCACGACTGGCCGCGGAGCCGGATTGCCCACGTCGGGGTTCGATGCTGTCGCATACCTTCTGTCGTACCCAGATCTGGTCGGACGAACGCCGTCTGAGGCGCAGGACCATTGGCTGGCCGTGGGTGCACGCGAGGGCCGGTTGGGGGACAGTGTCTTTGGACGCGACCAAGCATCGCACTCTGTCACGGGAGCGGCGTTCGGCCTGGTTGATCGACCCTATGACTATGACTGGTTCGAGATTTCGCTCACAGCGGGCCAGTCCTACGTATTGAATGTGGCCGCCTTGGGTTCGGGGGCGGGAACTCTGGACGACCCGTTTCTTCGCCTTTTCGACTCGACGGGCCGGCTATTGGGGTTCGATCTCGACTCGGGTCCCGGGCTGGACGCCCAATTGACCTTCACTGCCAGTGAAACCGGAAGCTATTATGTGATCGTCAACGGTGAGACTGCTGGCACGGGCGGATATTGGTTCAACTATGCTGCTGCGTCGTCTCAGGCCGCCCTAGACCCAGATGCTTTCCTGCCCCTGTGGCCAAAGGACGAGGACGCGCGCTGGTTGCCTCGCGAGCCCGTCCAGGCAACGGCGGATTTCGACCCAAGGCAGCAACAGGCCTCCCCCCTGTCGCCCGACGAGCAGCTATTCGATGCCCTCCACCTCCAGCATGACCTGCTGCAGGACTGGGCCTACTGAGTCGCTGGTCACCACTCCCGCCCGCGCCCCTTACTTGGTCAGCGGAGGCCGTGGCCGAAAGCCTGCGGCTTCATCGGGACGCGGAGATTAACCGTGTCGCCCCTTTCGATCAGCTGGCCGACCGGTTAACCGCCTTGTCGGAAATCTATCGTCAAGTATCGGTTGAGCATACAGCTTGGGCTGAGGCCTCGCTGCCGCGACCGGTGTTTAAGCAGAGGTTCAGGGACTCGGACTCTTCAAGCTAGAGGACAAGCGTGTGTGCGAGAGATCTTGCACGTGCTCCCGCTTGAGGCCACGGGCATCGGTGCCCGCTGGAGACGAGCGACGCGTCGAATGGTGCTACAGTTCGGTGCTGAGCGTCCCAATTTGTTCGGATTCGCGTCCCGCGCGCCGAAGTCAGATCGCGGCGAGGTCAGGCATTCTCATGCCCCGGACAGCAAGATTGTAGGGCACCCTAGAGTAGACCTTGTCGTCCATGAGCTATTCGACGGTGACCGACTTGGCGAGGTTCCTCGGCTGGTCGACGTCGGCGCC
>NZ_JAEMRD010000202.1 GCF_016463485.1 Brevundimonas sp. | reverse complement strand
CCATCTTCAGGATCTGGAACGGCTGTTCCTTGCCCATCAGCGGGCCGACGTCGCGCACGGGACGGATGTCGACCTGCGAGCCGGGCAGGAAGGCCGAGGCACCGCCCAGGTCGACGGTGAAGCCGCCCTTGACGCGACCGACGATGGCACCGTTGACCGGCACGCCTTCGGCGAAGACGACTTCCAGACGGGTCCAGGCTTCTTCGCGACGGGCCTTGTCGCGGCTGATGACGGCCTCACCCAGGGCGTTCTCGACGCGCTCGAGGTAGACTTCAACGTCGTCGCCGACCTTGGGGATCACCGAGCCTTCGCCGATGCCGAACTCGCGGGCAGGGATGCGGCCCTCGGTCTTCAGACCGACGTCGATGATGATGATGTCTTTTTCGATGCCGACGACGCGACCGTGAACGACCTGGCCTTCGCCGAGATCGCGGCCTTGCAGTTGTTCGTCAAGCAGCGCCGAGAAATCGTCGCGGGTGGGGTTGAGGGTATCAGACATGAAGCTGTGGCGTTTCCGAAAGGGCTATGGCGCGTGACCGAAAGGCCCCGCGCGAGGTGAAGGAGAAGTTGGAAATCAAGTCGCGTCGACGCGAGTCTCACCTGAAGCAGATGAAGCAGGACGCCCGCGGAAGCCGAGGATGGGAGCGTTGGATTTGTCTGACGGGCCTAGAAGCCGTGTCGGACGCGCGCCGCCTCGACGATACGGCGGGCCGCATCGAAGGCAGTCTCTATATCCATGTCTGTCGTGTCCAGCAAGACCGCGTCGTCGGCCTGGACCATGGGGGCGGCACCCCGACCGGCGTCGCGCTCGTCACGCTTGAGGATATCGGCCAGCATCGCCTCATAGGAAATATCGTCGCCCTTGGCGGTCAGCTGCTTCCAGCGACGGGTGGCGCGCGTCTCGGGCGTCGCGGTGACGAACAGCTTGGCCGGCGCGCCCGGCGCGATCACCGTGCCGATATCGCGCCCGTCCAGCACCGCGCCGCCCGGTTGGTGGGCGAAGGCCTGTTGCAGATCCAGCAGGGCCGCGCGGACACCCGGATAACCCGCGATCCGGCTGGCCGCCTCGCCGGCCTCGCCGGTGGTCAGGCGGGCATCGTCCGAAAGACCCGCCGCGTCCAGCGCTCGCGCCACGCCTTCGGCCGCGTTCGGGTCGTCCAGGTCGCCGTGGGCGTCCAGCACCCCAATGCCGACCGCCCGATACAGCAGGCCGGTGTCCAGGAACGGCAACCCATAGGTCCGCGCCAGCCGCGCGGCGACGGTCCCCTTGCCCGACGCGGCGGGTCCATCGACAGCGATCACGAAATCCATCAGGCGGCGGTGTCCACGCGAACGGGGGCGAGGCGCAGACCCAGCGCCTGCATCACCTTGAAGATGGTCGCCAGTTCGGGCCGCCCCTGGTCACTGAGCGCGCGATAAAGGGCCGTACGGGACAGGTTCGCGTCCTCGGCCATTCTGGTCATGCCCTGGGCGCGGGCGACGTTCCCAAGCGCCTTGGTGATGATGCGCGGATCGCCGAACTCGGCCGCGTCCTCGAACGACGCGATCAGATACTCTTCGACGCCCTCAGGCGTGTCGAGGAAATCGGCAGCATCGTAGGGAAAGGTTTCAAGCGCCATCGTCAAACTCCCGCACCATCGCCTGGGCTACCGCGATGTCACGACCCTGGCTGTCCTTGTCGCCTCCGCAAAGCAGGATGACCACGCGATCGCCCCGCTTGGCGAGATACATTCGATAGCCGGGACCCGCATGGATTCTCAGCTCGATCACGCCGCCTCCGACCGCCTTGACGTCACCCCAGTGACCTTCTTCGAGCCGGTCAAGTCGCGCAGCGATCCGCGATTTTGCCTGGACGTCCTTCAGCTTTGACCGCCACTGACGGAAGCTGGAGGTGAACTCCAGTATCAAGCCAGGATTGTCGTCTATAGGCGACATTTTGTCAATCCGCCCTGATCCGCGCCGTGACCTCGATCTCGATCTTCATGCGCGGGTCGGCGAGGCCGGCCTGGATCATGGTCGCGGCGGGGCGGACGTCGCCGAAGGCCGCGCGCAGGGCCGGCCAGCAGGCGGGAAAGTCGGCTGCGTCGGGCAGGATATAGCGGACCCGCACCACGTCGACGAAGGACGCCCCGGCCTCGGCCAGGGCCGCGCCGATATTCCTCAGCGTCTGGTCGGCCTGGGCCGCGACGTCGTCCGAGATCGTCATGTCCGTGTAGTCGAAGCCGGTCGTGCCCGAGACGAAGACCCAGTCGCCGTCCACCACGGCTCGCGAATAGCCGATCTGGGACTCGAAGGTAGAGCCGGACGAGATCAGGCGGCGCGTCAATCCGGCTCGCTTTCGTTGCGAGAGGCGACGACCATGTCCCAAACGGTCGAGGCGAATGCCGCAAGACTGAGCAAGAACAGCGCGGCGACGAAGGCCAGGGCACCGTTGAACTGGGCTGGATCGGTCAGTCGATCTGCGACAAACGACGCCTTCGCCGCCCGAGGCCCTGCGTTGATGGCGATCTCGCCCGATCTGTGGACCGCGAGGAACCACAGGCCGAAACCCATTGTTGCAATCACCGACAGCACCAGTCGCATGGGATCGCCTTCGTTTCCCCGCGCCATCGGCAGGTTCATGAACCGATATCCGCGCCCAGACCCCGCATCATCTCGACGAACCCCGGAAAGCTGGTGGCGATCATCTCGGGGTCGAGCACGGAAACCGGGGCCTGGGCCGCCAGCCCAAGGACCAGATGGCTCATGGCGATGCGGTGGTCGTGGGCCGTGGCGACGGTCGCGCCGCCCGCGACCGGGCCGCCGGTGACGATGAAGCCCTCGGCCTCCTCCTCGACCGCGACGCCACAGGCGCGCAGGCCGTTGACCATCAGGGTGATGCGGTCGCTCTCCTTGACCCGCATCTCGCCCACGCCGCGCATGATCGTCCGACCCTCGGCAAAGGCGGCGGTGGCGGCCAGGATGGGATATTCGTCGATCATCGAGGCGGCGCGCGCCTCGGGCACGACCACGCCCTTCAGCGCCGAATGGCGGGCCGTGATGTCGCCGACGTCCTCGCCGCCGGAGACCCGGTGGTTGGCGATGGTGAGGTCGGCACCCATCTCGCGCCAGGTGTCGAACAGGCCGGTGCGCAGCGGGTTGAGCATGACTCCCTCCACCGTAACTTCCGATCCCGGCACGATCAGTCCCGCCGCCAGCGGAAAGGCCGCCGAAGACGGATCACCCGGAACGGCCACGGTCGTTCCGGTCAGGGTCTGACCGCCCGCCAGACGAACGATCCAGCCCTCGCCGGCCTCCTCGACGTCCACGGTCGCGCCAAAGGCCCGCAGCATCCGCTCGGTATGGTCGCGCGACTTTTCAGGCTCGGTGACGGTGGTCACGCCGGTGGCGTTCAGACCGGCCAGCAGGATCGCCGACTTGACCTGGGCCGAGGCGACGCTCTGGACGAAATCGATGGCGGTCAGCCCGCCACCCGAGAGCGTCACCGGCAGCCGGTCCTCGTCGGCGTTCCAGGCGAACCGTGCGCCCATCGACGCCAGAGGTCCCGTGACCCGCTTCATCGGCCGCTTCCTCAACGAGGCGTCGCCGTCGAACGTCACGTCGATCGGATAGCCCGCCGCTGCTCCCATAAGCAGCCGAACCCCGGTGCCGGCGTTGCCGCAGTCGATGACGCCGGCCGGAGCCTTCAATGCCCCCTGTCCCGTCACGCGCCAGCGACCGTCGCCCAGCTTTCCGTCGGGGTGGCGCTCGACCGTCGCGCCGAACGCCTCGGCCGCGCGGGCGGTGGCCAGGATGTCGTCTCCCTCAAGCAGGCCTTCGATGTCGGTCACACCGCTGGCCATCGCGCCCAGGATCATCGACCGGTGCGAGATCGACTTGTCGCCGGGCGCTCGCACGGTGCCCTTCAGGGGGGCTGCGGGGCGGGCGGTCAGAAGGGAAGCGGAGGTCATCGCGCTGCTCCGTCGGGCTTTAGGGGCATGACGAACAGGGCCGCCGAAGAACAGGGCTTTTGACAGCGGCCTCCCACAGTGGCAAGGGACGCGACCGAAATCCCCCCCACAGTTCAAAGGCTCCCATCCGTGGCCGATCCCCAACTTGGCGCCAAGCAGGTCTGTCCGAACTGCCAGGCCAAATTCTACGACCTGACCCGCCGCCCCGCCCACTGCCCCAAATGCGACACCGAGTTCGATCCCGAAGAGGCGATCAAGCTGCGCAGCCGTCGCGGCCGTCCGGGCGGCTATGCCGCCGACGACGCCGAGGATCAGGTCGTCGACAAGAAGGCCACCGACGATGAGGACG
>NZ_JAEMRD010000069.1 GCF_016463485.1 Brevundimonas sp. | reverse complement strand
CTCGAAGAACAGTTCGTAGAAGTCGCCCATGCGGAAGAAGACGATCGCATCCGGCTGCGCAGCCTTGGCCGCCAGAAACTGCGCCATGACCGGCGTCACGCCTTCCGGGGCGGGGGCCAGGGCGGGGGGATGATGGATCGGAGCGTTCATGGGATCGCGACAGGGTGACGGATCACGCGCGTCGTCTCAAGCCATGATCCGGGTCCTGATCTGGTCAGCGGTTGTCCCCGACCCCATCTTGCCTCACACAGGGGCGCTGAAGAAGGAAGTCTGAGATCCATGGCCAGGAAGCCCAACTACAGTTTCGAGCGCCAGGAGCGCGAGCGCGCCGATGCCAAGAAGGCTGCCGAAAAGGCCGCCAAGAAGGCCGAACGCAAGGCCGCACAGGCCGCCTTCGAGGCCGGCGAGGGGCCGGACCCGGACCTGATGCAGGACTGACGCCGCAGACGTTCCGATGACCGACCTGCCCGAGATCCACGGCATCTGCCCGGCGCGGTTCGCCGCCGTCCGCGACGCCTTCGCGGCCAACTTAACCGATGCGCCCGAGGGCCTGGACGAACAGGCGGCGCGGTTCAGCGTCGTGGTGGCGGGCGAGATGGTCATCGACCTGTGGGCCGGGATGGCCGATCCGCGTAGCGCCACGCCGTTCAGCGAGACGACGCTGACGCCGGTCTTCTCGACCGGCAAGGCGGTCATGGCCCTGCTGATCGCGACCTGTGTCGAACGCGGTCTTCTGGACTACGACCGGCCGGTCGCCGAGATCTGGCCCGAATACGGACAGGCGGGCAAGGCGGCGATCACCCTGGCCCAGATGATGTCGCATCAGGACGGCTTGCCGGGCTTTGACGCGCCGGTCGATCCGACCATCTGGTTCGACCGTCAGGCGGTGCTGGACCGGCTGTGCGAGCAGGCGCCGATGTGGCCGCCGGGGACGGCATCCGGCTATCATCCGATCACCATCGGCTATCTGGCCGGCGAGGTGTTCCGCCGCGCCGATGGCCGAACCATGGGCGAGGCCCTGCGCGAGGATTTCGCCCAGCCCTTCGGTCTCGACCTGTGGATCGGGCTGCCCGAAACGGAGCATGGCCGCGTCGCCACCCTGCGCAAGCCGACGAAGGCCGTCGATCTCGGCCCCATCGACGCAGTCAAGACCGCCGCCTTCCTCGACAAGGGTTCGGCCCCAGGCGGGCGCGGCTCGGCCGAGTGGCGCACGATGGAGATTCCCTCGGCCAATCTGCACGGCACGGCACTGGACCTCGCGCGGATCCTGAACGTCCTGGCCAACGACGGCCTGCTGGACGGCAAGGCCATCCTGTCGTCCGAGGTAGTCGAGGCCGCGACGCGAGAGCGTGTCCATGGCCTGGATCGGGTCCTGCCCTTCACCCTGAGCTGGGGTGCCGGGTACACCCGCAACGCCGGGATCGGCATCTTCGGGCCCAACCCCGACGCGGTCGGTCACTGCGGCTGGGGCGGCAGTTGCGCCTTTGCAGACGCGGACCAGAAGCTGTCGGCGGCCTATGTGATGACCCGCCAGTCGCCGCACCTGATCGGCGATCCCCGCGCCCGCAGGCTGATCGACGCCCTCTATTCGGGGATCTGAAGCCGGATCGCCTGACGCTCGGCCCGCTTGCGCCAAAGGGCGGCCCCGGCGAAGACGGCGGCGCCGGTCCAGATGAAGCCGAACGACAGAATTCTCAGCAGGGTCAGGGGCTCGCCCGAAGCCACGCCGATGCAGAACTGAAGCGTCGGGGCCAGGAATTGCAGGAAACCGATGGTCGACAACGGCAGACGCCGGGCCGACCAGGCGAACAGGACCAGGGGCAGGACGGTGGCCAGCCCGCTGGAAATCGCCCAGCCCCAGTGCGCCGGACTGGAAAACCCGACGACGCCGGCCGTCTGGTTCAGCCACAGCAGCAGGCCGATCCCGACAGGGATCATCAGCAGACATTCGACGAAAAGCCCGGTCTGGGCGTCCGCATCGACCCGTTTGCGGATGATGCCATACGAGGCGAAGCTGAAGGCGATGACCAGCGACAGCCACGGCGCCCGTCCGAGCGCGACCGCCTGCAACACCACCCCGACCGCCGCCGCCCCGATGGCGATCCAGCCCCAGCGGTCGATCCGCTCGCGGAACACCACCAGGCCCGCCACCATGTTGAGCAGCGGATTGATGTAGTAGCCGAGGCTGGCCTCGAGCGTGTGCTGGTGGGTGGTGGCCCAGACATAGGCCCCCCAGTTGATCAGGATCATCACCGTGGACAGGGCCAGCCAGCCCAGGGTCGCCGGCGTGGTCAGGACCCGCCGGACCTGCTCCACCCGACCGGTGACCAGAACCAGCACCGCGGCGAACGCCACCGCCCACAGGCCCCGCTGGGCCAGGATCTCGGGCGCGGAAAACCCCGCCCTGGCCATGGCCATGAACAGCAGGGGAAAGACGCCCCAGCAGACGTAGCAGACCAGCCCCGCGATCAGGGCGTTGCGGGTTTCGGTGGGGGCGGGGGAAGAGGGCATGATATTTCCTCCCTCTCCCATCGGGAGAGGGCTTGAGCGCCCGAGAGCCGTCAGGCGATCGGTCTTGCGCGAAAGGGTGAGGGGTTATGCCCTCACCGGTTGCCACCCTGACCCTCACCCTTTCGGCTAAAACGCATCGCTACGCTCTGCGAGCCTCAAGCCCTCTCCCAATGGGAGAGGGAAGAGTCAAACTACACCGCGATCGAGCGATACCCCGTCGACGGTTTGATCGTGCCCGTTTCGTCCAGCAGCTGGGCGATCTGGACGGCATTCAGCGCCGCGCCCTTGCGCAGGTTGTCGGACACGACCCAGAAGCACAGGCCGTTCTCGACCGTGTGATCCTTGCGGATGCGCGACACATAGACGGCGTGCTCGCCGGCCGCGTCGACCGGGGTGATGTAGCCGTCGTGCTCCTGCTTATCGACCACCAGGACGCCCGGTGCCTCGCGCAGGATGGCGCGGGCCTCGTCGGGGCTGATGGGGCGATCGAACTCGACCGTGACAGCCTCGGAGTGACCCACGAAGACCGGCACCCGCACGCAGGTGACGGTCAGCTTGATCTCGGGGTCCATCATCTTGTGGACCTCGTTCCACATCTTGGCCTCTTCGTCGGTATAGCCGTCCTCGTTGAACGACCCGATGTAGGGGATGACGTTGAAGGCGATCTGCTTGGGGAATTTCTTCGGCTTGGCGTCGCCCAGGCCATAGATGGCCTTGGTCTGGTTCCACAGCTCGTCCATGCCTTCCTTGCCCGCGCCCGACACGGATTGATAGGTCGAGACCACGACGCGCTTGATCTTCGCGGCGTCATGCAGGGGCTTGAGCGCCACAACCAGCTGGGCGGTCGAGCAGTTCGGGTTGGCGATGATGTTCTTGCGGATATCCTTGACCGCGTCCGGGTTCACCTCGGGCACGATCAGGGGCACGTCCTTGTCCATGCGGAAGACGGACGAGTTGTCGATCACGATCGGACCCGCCGCGCCGATCTTTTCCGACCAGGCCTTGGACACGGTCCCGCCGGCCGACATCAGGACGATATCGACGGTGGAGAAATCGAAGGTCTCCATGTCCTCGCACTTGATGGTCTTGTCGCCCCAGGCGACGTCCATCCCCTTGGATTTTCGCGAGGCGATCGCGTGCATGGTCTCGACGGGGAAGTTCAGTTCCTCGAGGATGGTCAGCATTTCCCGGCCGACATTGCCGGTGGCGCCTACGACGGCGACGCGATAGCCCATGATCTTAGTCCTTCGGACGCGCTAACGCTCGGCTCGCGGAGCCTCGCTGCTTGAGCGCGGTTGGTGCGTGGGTGTTGGTTTCGTGTCTGCTGCAAGGTTTCTTGCGGCAGGGCGAGGCATGTAAGCCTTCGCGCGGGCGAAGTCATCGCTTTTCACATGGCTTGCGCAAGACTATGCCCCAGTTCGATGGGCTCCCGTATTCGTTCCGCTTATGACATCCGCGTCGAGGAAGGCGTCATCGCCCCCGATCCGGCGCAGGTCCCGCTGATCGCGGCCCTGGAGCGGCTGGAAGAGGACCTTGCGAGGAAGGGCCTGTTCGGCAAACAGCCGGAGGTCCGCGGTCTCTACATCTGGGGGCCGCCTGGACGCGGCAAGTCGATGCTGATGGACCTGTTCGTCTCGGCCTCGCCCGAACCGCGAAAGACCCGCGCCCATTTCCACGCCTTCATGGCGCGCGTCCACGACCTGGTCCGCCAGTGGCGCGAGGGCGACCGCAAGACTCGCAAGGCGGTGTTCGGTTCGCACAAGGGCGACGATCCGATCGAGCCGGTCGCCGACCTGATCGCATCGGAGGCCCGGCTGCTTTGCTTCGACGAGCTTCAGGTCACCGACATCGCCGACGCCATGATCCTGGGTCGGCTGTTCGACGCCCTGTTCGAGAGGAGGGTCGTGCTGGCCGTGACCTCGAACCGGGCGCCGGATCAACTCTACAGGAACGGCATCAACCGCCAGCTGTTCACCCCCTTCATCGACGAGATCAAGGCGCGCTGCGCGGTGATCGAGATCGCGGGGGCCCGCGACTGGCGGCTCGACCGGCTGATGGGCTCGCCGGTCTGGTTCGCTGACGATGCGGCGGGCCGGCAGGCCTTCGAGACCCTGTGGTACGACCTCAAGGGCGGCGAGCCCGAGGAACCGGCGCATGTCACGGTGCTCGGCCGCGACGTCGTCGTCGAACGCACCGCCGGGTCCATGGCCCGCAGTCCCTTCGCCGACCTGTGCGCCCGGCCGCTGGGGCCGCAGGACTATCTGGCGGTGGCCCGGCGGTTCCACACCCTGTTCGTGTCCGACATCCCGCGCCTCGGCCCGGAGAACCGCCAGGAAGCCGCGCGGTTCGTCACCCTGATCGACGCCCTGTACGAAGCCGGAACCCGGCTGGTCGCCACCTCGGCCGTCGAGCCCGAGGCCCTGTATCCCGCCGGCGACGGTGCCTTCGAGTTCGAGCGTACCGCGTCGCGCCTGCGCGAGATGGCCAGCGCCAGCTGGCTGGAGAAGGCGACGCATGAGTAGTGCGTTCGGTTTTTCCCTCCCCCTGCGGGGGAGGGCAGATCGCGAAGCGATTGGGTGGGGGCGGTAAGGCGATACGGCGCTGTCTTGCCTTGCCCTTCCCACCGGTATCCGCTGCGCTTCGACCTCGCAGGCCGCTCGGATACGAGCGGACCAGCACCCCGAGGGGGAAGGAGAGGTTCTTCTCACAAATTCGCCGTATTGTAGCTTAGGCTGAGCCGGACCGCTGGAGACCCCACCCATGACCCTCGCCCTCGCCGCCGTCGCGGTGCTTGCCCTCGCCACGCCCGACCTCTCACTGGCCCAGACCCAGACTGCGCCCGTCGCCGCTGTCCCCGCCGCGCGCCCGGCCGCCGCAGCACCGGCCCGGATGGTCCAGGGGGTTGCTCCCGCCGCCGTCATCGCCTGGCTGACCACGCAAGGCACCACGCCGGGCGCGATCCAGACCGACCAGGGCCGGACCTTCGTGCGGGTCTCGGCCGACGGGTTGAGCTGGCTGTTGTTCTTCCAGTCCTGCGATGCGGCAGGCATGTGTTCGGACCTGCAGTTCTCGACCGGCGTCTCCAGCGCCACCATCACGCCGGACAAGATCAACGGCTGGAACCGCGACCGCCGCTTCCTGAAGGCCATCTACGAGGCGCCCGAGGGGACGACCCCCGCCTCGGCCGTGGTCCAGTACGACGTCCTCCTGACCGGCGACGGCCCCGACCAGCTCATCGACCACCTCGCCATCTGGCGTGGCCTGTTGCCGGAGTTCGCCCGGCTGACGGTGGGTGGGGCCACGGCTGCTCCTGCGGCACAATAGAAAAGGGCCGCAGTTTGCACTGCGGCCCCCGTTCTTGATCGAAAGGCGCTCAAGTAGCGCGCGACCGGGTCGCGCGCATTAGCGCTCGCTGGCTATGCCAGCGACGGCTCGATGTCCTTGCAGGCCTGCAGCAGGCCCTGGACCGAGGCGACCGATTTCTCGAACATCATCTTTTCCTCGTCGTTGGTGGTGAATTCGACGATCTTCTCGACGCCGCCGGCGCCGATCAGGGCGGGGACGCCGACATAGAGGTCCGACAGGCCGTACTCGCCCGACAGCCAGACGGCGCAGGGCAGGACGCGCTTCTGGTCGAGCAGATAGGACTTGGCCATGGCGATGGCGCTCTCGGCAGGGGCATAGAAGGCCGAGCCGGTCTTCAGCAGGGCGACGATCTCGCCGCCGCCCTTGCGGGTGCGGGTGACGATGGCGTCCAGATCAGCCTGGGACAGGAAGCCGGCGGCGACCGCGTCAGGCAGGGGCAGGCCGCCGATGGTCGAGTGGCGCACCATGGGGACCATGTCGTCGCCGTGGCCGCCCAGGGTCCAGGCGTGGATGTCCTGCACCGAGACGCCGGTCTTTTCCGACAGGAAGTAGGCGAAGCGGGCCGAGTCGAGCACGCCGGCCATCCCGACGACCTTCTCGTGCGGCAGGCCCGAAAACTTCTGCAACGCCCAGACCATGGCGTCGAGCGGGTTGGTGATGCAGATGACGAAGGCGTTGGGGGCGTGGGCCTTGATGCCCTCGCCGACGGCCTTCATGACCTTGAGGTTGATCGACACCAGGTCGTCGCGGCTCATGCCGTCCTTGCGGGGCACGCCGGCGGTGACGATGCAGACGTCGGCGCCCGCAATGTCGGCATAGTCGTTGGCGCCCTTGAGCGAGACCGACGAACCGAACACGGCGGTGGCCTCGGCGATGTCCAGCGCCTTGCCCTGGGGCGTGCCCTCGGCGATGTCGAACAGGATCACGTCGCCGAGCGCCTCGCGCGCGGCCACGTGGGCCAGGGTTCCGCCGATCATACCGGCGCCGATGAGGGCGATCTTGGCGCGTGCCATGGGATGTGTCTCTAGCTGGGCGGCCGAGGACAGGCCGCGATGGCGAGGGGTCTAGACGCACGCCCGATCACAGGCAAGCCACCAGCCTGTCAAGCGCTGTGCCCGGCCCGGTCCTTGCCTGACGAGACGTAACGCCCTAACTCACCGGAAATTGTTCGCGAGAGATTATGGAACGCTGGCTACTTATCTCCAACTGCCAGACTGTCGGCTTGGCCAACTCGTTCCAGCTCCTGAATCGGCGTTTCGATGTGACCGGCCTCGATATCTGGGGCTATCTGAACGACATCGAAAAATGGGAAGCGTCCTTTTCCGACTATTTCCGCGTGGTGGTTTCACCCGAGGTCGAGGCCTTCATCCCCAACGGCCTGCCGAACGCGCCCAATCTGACGCGGGTGCCGGCTCTATCGTTCTCGGGCTTCCACCCCGACCTTAGCTACGTCAACGGCCCGGCCGGCGCGGTGCGCGGTCCCCTGGGCAACTATCACTCCCTGATCGCCTTCGCGGCCTATATGAAGGGGCTGTCGTTCGAGGACGCCGTGGCGCTGTTCAACGCCAAATTCTTCGAGCAATGCGGCTATTTCGATTACTGGGAGCCGCAGAAGGCCACCGTCCTCAACCAGTTCAAGACCCACGGCATCGACATTTCCGAGCAGTTCGTGCGCTGGGGCCGCTACGGCTCCTTCATGCATTCGAGCGATCACCCCAAGATCGATGTGATCTATGATGTCGCCAAGGCCTTTCTGGTCGCCGGCGGCGTCGAGGTTCAGGATTCCGAATTCCGGCCCTACGACGGTCTGAGAAACGGCCCCTGCTGGCCGGTCTATCCCGAGATCGGTGAGGTCCTGGGGATCGAGGGCTCCTACAACTTCAAGCGCGACATGGTCTTCCGCCATACGGACCTGGCCGGCTTCGTCTGGGAATCCTATGCCGCCTACGCCGAGTTCGATCGGGCGGAACTGTCGCCTGCCCCGCCCTTCAAGGGGATGTTCGATCATGTCAGCGGGCTGATCTGACGCCCGCCTCCATCGCCTGACCTCCGCCTTTTCGGCGGTCGCAGACTCCCTGTCAGACTTTTCAGACCCGGTTGTCGCGTGACCGACCGTCTGAAACCGCTTCCCCATTCCATCAAAACGCGGGACGGTTGAGCCAATCAAGACAGGGAGATTCGCATGCGTCCCATCCTCTTCGGCCTTCTGGCGGCCGGTCTCGCGGCTCCACTGGTGCCTGGTCAGGCCCTGGCCCAGACCCCGCCGGCCACGATCGGCCAGCAGTATGTCCCTGCGCCGTGGTGGATGCGCGATCCGGTGATCGCCTCGGTAGGCCAGGTCCGCACCGAGATCGCCGCCAACCGGGCGGGCTTCACCGCCGGCTTCACGGCCCTGGACCGTTCGGCTGCAGAGGCTTCGCGCAAGGCCGCCGACCTGGTCCGCGCCCTGTCCCAGCAGCTGGCGACCTATGGGGCTGACAAGGTCCGGGTCGAGACCAGTCTGACCACCCGCCCGATCTACGAACAGTACCGCGACGAGGCCGGGGTGATGCGCGACAACGTCCGGGCCGACAAGATCGTCCGCTACCAGACCGAGGCCTCGGTCCGGCTGACCATCCGCGACGTGGCGGTGCTGGAACGGGCCTATGCCACGGTGGTGGCGACCCAGCCGACCACACTGAGCCCGGTCTATTTCAACCTCGAACCCGAAAACGCCTGGAAGACAGCCCTTGCGGCCGAGGCGATGAAGGATGCGCGTCGTCGGGCGCTCGCGGCGGCCGAGAATGCGGGCGCGACCCTGGGCTCGGTGCGCGTCATCGACCCGACGGGCCGGGCCTGCCAGACCGACGTCCTGGCCGGCTGGCCGTCCTACAGCGCGGGTGGCGGCCAGATGCAGACCAGCGTCGATGAGGTGGTGGTGACGGGATCACGGATGAGCCGTTCCGAAGGGCTTATGGCGTCCCCGCCTCCGCCGGCTGCGCCGCCACCGCCCGTACGGCCCGGCGAGGCGCCCAGCGAAGCCCAGATCGAGGCCGCGCGCCTGGCGCTACAGCCGCCGCTGCAGACGATGACCGACAGCGCCTGCGTGGTTTACGGGCTGAACTGAAAATACAGCCCGCATCCAGACTCCGTCACCCTGGGGCTTGACCCGAGGGCCGGACCTTCAGCGAGGCGGGCAGGCGATCCGGGCGCGGGGTGCGTCCGCTCCGGCGTCGATGCGCACGACGTCCGGCCCTCGGTTCAAGCCCGAGGGTGACGGAGGTGAAATGGGATACGCCAACTGCCCGATGAACCCATCCGGCACCGGATCGCTGACCCCGTACCGCTCGGGATGCCCCGCCTCCGGCAGGCGGAAGGTGCCGAAGAGGCGGTCCAGGATCGACAGCTGGGCGGCGAAATTCATGTCATAGGCCTCGCGCTGGTCGGCGTGGTGCCAGTGGTGGAAGCGCGGCGAGCCGATGACCTGGGCCAGGGGCCCGAAGTCGAGCCGGACGTTGGCGTGCAGCAGCAGCGCGTGCACGTGATAGGTCACCCCATAGATCAGCAGCGGCAGGGGCTCGATCCCGAACACGATGGCGGGGGCCAGGGCGACGCCGGAGAACATCAGCTGTTCGACCGGATGCTCGCGATGCGAACTCATCCAGTCCAGCTCGCGGCTGGAATGGTGTACGGCGTGGAAGCGCCACAGCACCGGCACCGCATGGGCCATCCGGTGGGTCCAGTAGATGCCGAGCTCGGCCGTGATCAGGACCGCCAGATACTGCGCCCAGACCGGCTGGGCCCTGACGGCGTCCGCGACCGGCGCCGGCACGAGGCGGAAGGCGAGGACGCTCAGCACCACGGCGATCGCGATCATCCCCATCCGGATCACGGCGCCGCCGACGAAGATGTGCAGTATATCGGTCAGCCAGCCGCCGCGCAGCACCTTCTGGCCCCGCTTCAAGGCGACGAGCCGCTCCAGCAGGACGAAGCCCACCGCACAGCCCGCCAGCAGAATGAGGTCGATCATCGACATGGTGCCAGTCTAGGGCCTCGTCCTTGCAGGGCCCTTAAGGCTAGGATCGCCGCATGACGTTCGAGATCGATCCCCGCCTGCTGGCAAACTCCATGGCCCTGCCACCGCTCGGCCTGTCGGACCTGCGCCTGATGGACGACGTTCGCTTCCCCTGGCTGGTGTTGATCCCCCGCGTTCCGGGCGCAACCGAGCTTGACGACCTCGACCCGGCCCAGCGCGCCGTTCTGATCGAGGAGATCGCCCTGGCCGGCGCCATGGTCCGCGCCCTGAGCCAGGCCTTGGACCAGCCGATCAACAAGCTGAACACCGCCGCCCTGGGCAACGTCACGGCCCAGCTGCACGTTCACATCGTCGGCCGCCGCCGCGACGACCCCCTCTGGCCCGACCCGATCTGGGGGCGCGGGCCACCGGTGGCGCGTGCGGAGGGCGAGACGGCTCGGCTGGCGGCCTTGGTCAGCTCCGATAGTCCCCGTTGATCTCGATGTAGCCCTTGGTCAGGTCGCAGGTCCACACCGTTGCCGAGGCCCGGCCCGAGCCGACGTCGACGGTGATGTCGATCTCGGGGTTCTTCATATAGGCCGACATCGCGGCCTCGTCGTAGGTCGGGGACGGGGCGCCGTCGATGGCTGCGATATTGGGGCCGAAACGGATGGCCAAGGCGTCGCGGTCGACCGGTTCCTCGGTCTTGCCGACGGCCATGACGACCCGGCCCCAGTTGGCGTCCTCGCCGGCGATGGCGGTCTTGACCAGGGGGCTGTCGGCGATCGACTTGGCGAGCTTGCGGGCCGAGGCGGGCGAGGCGGCGCCGTCCACGGTGATCCGCACGAATTTGGTCGCCCCCTCGCCGTCACGGACCAGCTGGTGCGCCAGATCCAGCATGACCTTGTCCAACGCCGCCGAGAACTCCTTGAGACGCCGGTCGCCGACCCGGCCGATGCGCGGCGCGTTGGAGGCTCCGGTCGCGAACATCAGACAGGTGTCGTTGGTCGAGGTGTCGCCGTCCACCGTCACCGAGTTGAAGGTGGTGCGCACATGCAGGCCCAGCAGGGCGCGCAGCACCCCGGGGTGGATGTCGGCGTCGGTGACGATGAAGGCCAGCATGGTCGCCATGTCCGGGGCGATCATGCCCGACCCCTTGGCGATCCCGGCGATCCTGACCTTCTCCCCGTCGATCAGGCATTCGGCATACGACCCCTTGGGGAAGGTGTCCGTGGTCATGATCCCCCGCCCGGCCTTGGCCCAGCCGTCGGCGTCGAGGCCCGCCTCGATGTCTGGCATCCGGGCGGCGATCTTCCGATCGTCCAGAACCACGCCGATGACGCCGGTCGAGGCCAACATGACGTCCCTCTGGCGACAGCCGAACCGTTTGGCGACCTCGGAGGCCGTGCGTCGGGCGGCGTCAGCCCCGGCCTTGCCGGTAAAGGCGTTGGCGCAACCGGCGTTGACGACCAGGGCCCGCACGTCCTTGCCGCCGTCCGCCGAGTCGAGGTGACGCTTGCACCAGTCCACCGGGGCCGAGCCAACTTTGTGACGCGTGAACACCCCGGCGCAGGTGGTGCCCTTGGCGAAGGAGAAGACCACCAGGTCGTCGCGTTCGTGCTTGTAGAAGCCGGCGCGCGCCGTCGCGATCTCGACCCCGCCTATGGGCGGGATGGTCGGGAAGGGCACGGCGAGGGGCGAAATGGCCAGGCCGGGCTTGCCCGGAGCCGTGGGGGCGGCAGGCACCGGCGTCGTGGCGCGCTTCAGGGCCGAGGCAAAGGGATCCAGCGCCTTGCCGACCGCCGCCTCGAATTTCTGGCCCGCCGAGGGTTTACCAGGAGGAGGGGTCCGGCTCATTTCGGGGCTCCGGTGATGGCGGGTGCGGCGGGGGCGGTCGGGGCCGGTGCGGGCGCAGGTACTGGCGCAGATGCCGGCTCCTGCGGCTCCGGCCCGGTCGTGGTCTCGCCGGCCAGCAGCACATCCACCTTCGCTCGACCCCGAAGTTGCTCGAGTAACTGGCGCACCCCCTCATAGGTCAGATAGCGGACGATCTGTGGCCGCGCCTGTTCGAGCGTCGGCGGGCTTTCCTTGCGCCGGTCCTCGACCCGCAGCACGGCCCAGCCGCCGTCGGTCTGGAACGGTCCGACCGTCGATCCGGCGGGCGCATCCCGCAGGGCGTTGGCATAGGCCTGGGGCATGACGTCGATGGTCGAATAGCCGAGATCGCCGCCGGAGAACCGCGTGGCCTCGTCCACCGACCGTTCCTGGGCCACCGCCCCGAACTGGGCCCCCTGGGCCAGGATGCCCAGCACCGCATCGGCCTCGGGCCTGGTGCGCGACAGGATCAGGCGGATGCGGATCTCCTCGGACGTCCGGGCCAGGCGCAGCTGTTCCTGATACAGGGTCTGGACCGCTTGGTCGTTGATGCGGCCGTTGACCTCGTTCTCGACCAGCATGTCGCCCAGGATCCGCTCCTGGGTCGCCTTCAGCCGCCGCTGGGCCAGGGCCGAGTTGTCGAGGCCGCGCCGCTCCGCCTCGGCGGCCAGCAGCTTCTGGTCGATCACCTCGTCCAGCACCCGGCGGAACAGGTCACTGGTCACGTCCAGCGGCTCGCCCTCGCCGACCAGCCCTTGGGCCACCGCCTCGCGCTTCACGTCCGATGCCCACAAGGTCTCGCCCTGGACCTTGGCCACCGCCCGGTCGCCCGGTTCGGGCGGCGCATCGTCGCTGTTGCCGCGACCGCAGCCGGCAACGGCGAGGACAGCGACGAAAGCGATGAGGATCAGAGGGTTGCCTAAAGGACGCCCGGTGGAAAAAAGGGACAAGGGGAGGCTCTCCGTCCCGGACCGCAAAGGCCCTCGCGTTGACAGGGGTATGGCCGGTGCTTAAGTCCCGCCTGCGCCCAAGTCGAGGGGTTTTCGATCGTTCGCGCGGCCCCGCGCAGCGCCCTGTTTCAGGCGCGCCGGGTCGTCGATGACCGGGCCTTTCGGACTGAAGGCGCTGACGGCCTTCCTCGGCCAGACCCTGTCTCTTGAGCCTTCAGACGCTCGACCGCCCTCGGATACTCCATGCTCGGCTTCGCCAAGAAACTGTTCGGCTCTTCCAATGACCGCAAGGTCAAGGACTTCCTGGTCCGCGTCGAGAAGATCACCGCCCTGGAGCCCAAGTTCGCCGGCCTGTCGGACGACGAGCTGCGAATGATGACCCAGACCTTCCGGGACCGGCTGGCGGGCGGCGAGACCCCCGACAAGATCCTGAACGAAGCCTTCGCCGTGGCGCGCGAGGCCTCCAAGCGGGTGCTGGGTCAGCGCCAGTACGACGTGCAGCTGGCCGGCGGCATGATCCTGAACGAGGGCGGCATCGCCGAGATGCGCACCGGCGAGGGCAAGACCCTGGTCGCCGTGGCACCGGTGTACCTGAACGCCCTGTCCGGCGAAGGCGTCCACGTCATCACGGTCAACGACTATCTGGCCCGGCGCGACGCCGACTGGATGGGCCGGGTCTACCGGTTCCTGGGGCTCGAGGTCGGCGTCATCGTCAACGGCCTGTCGTCGGGCCAGCGTCAGGCGGCCTATGCCTCGGACATCACCTACGGCACCAACAACGAATTCGGCTTCGACTATCTGCGCGACAACCTGGTCTACAATCGCGACGAGATGGTCCAGCGCGGGCACAATTTCGCGATCGTGGACGAGGTCGACTCCATCCTGATCGACGAGGCGCGCACGCCCCTGATCATCTCGGGCCCGACCGAGGACCGGTCGGACCTGTACAAGATCCTCGACGGCATCGTGAAGGAACTGATCGTCGACAAGACGACCTACGACCTCGACGAAAAGCAGAAACAGGCCCTGCTGACCGAGGAAGGCTCCGAGAAGATCGAGCAGATCCTGGAAGACGGCGGCCATTTCGCCGAGGACACGACGGGTCTGTACGACGCCGCCAACATCAGCCTCGTTCACCACGTCAATCAGGCCCTGCGCGCCAACACCCTGTATACCAAGGACAAGGACTATATCATCAAGGCCGGCGAGATCGTCCTGATCGACGAGTTCACGGGCCGGATGATGACCGGACGCCGCCTGTCCGAAGGCCTGCACCAGGCCATCGAGGCCAAGGAGGGCGTGCAGATCATGCCCGAGAACCAGACCCTGGCCTCGGTCACGATCCAGAACTATTTCCGGCTCTATTCTAAGCTGTCGGGCATGACCGGCACCGCCGCGACCGAGGCCCAGGAGTTCGGCGACATCTACAAGATGGAGGTGCTGGAGGTTCCGACCAACCGCCCCGTCCAGCGCATCGACTACGACGACGAGGTCTACCGGACCGAGCGCGAGAAGAATATCGCCATCGCCAAACAGATCGCCGACTGCCGCGACCGCGGCCAGCCGATCCTGGTCGGCACCGTCTCGATCGAGAAGTCCGAGACCCTGTCGAGGATGCTCGACGAATACGAACATCAGGTCGAGGTGTCGCGCGCCCTCAAGCCCGAGTTCGTCGGCAAGGCCAAGGAAGCGGAAAAAGTCGGCGACGCCGCGTATGACATCGTCTGGGAGACGAAGTTCAAGGGGATCCCG
Organism: Brevundimonas sp.; assembly: GCF_016463485.1. Lineage (GTDB taxonomy): Bacteria > Pseudomonadota > Alphaproteobacteria > Caulobacterales > Caulobacteraceae > Brevundimonas. The sequence continues at coordinate 2,578 of NZ_JAEMRD010000069.1, read as the reverse complement.
CACAGCGTCCTGAACGCCCGCCAGCACGAGCAGGAAGCCTTCATCGTCGCCGATGCCGGCCTGCCCGGCGCGGTCACCATCGCCACCAACATGGCCGGTCGCGGCACCGACATCCAGCTGGGCGGCAACCTCGAGATGCGGCTGGAGAAGTTCCGCCTCGACCAGCGTAACCTGGGCATCCCGGTCACGCCGGAAGAGGAAAAGGCCGAGGAAGCCCGGCTCAAGGCCGACATCGCCGTCCAGAAGCAGATCGCACTGGAAGCCGGCGGCCTTTTCGTCCTGGGCACCGAACGCCACGAGAGCCGCCGTATCGACAATCAGCTGCGCGGCCGCACCGGCCGTCAGGGCGATCCGGGCACCTCGAAATTCTTCCTGTGCTGCGAAGACGACCTGCTGCGTATCTTCGCCGGCGACCGGCTGGATTCGATCATGCGGTCGTTCGGGGTGGCCGAGGGCGAGGCGATCTCGCACCCCTGGCTGAACCGCGCCGTCGAGACCGCCCAGAAGCGCGTCGAGACCCGTAACTACGACATCCGCAAGAACCTTCTGAAGTACGACGACGTCGTCAACGACCAGCGCAAGGCGGTCTTTGAACAGCGCCAGGAGTTCATGGATTCCGACGACCTGTCCGAACTGGTCGGCGAGTTCCGCCGTGACGTGGTCACCGACCTGGTCGACCGCTTCATGCCGCCCAAGGCCTATGCCGAACAGTGGGACATCGACGGTCTCGACGAGAAGGTCCGCTCCACCCTGGGTCTCGAACTGCCGCTGCACGACTGGGCTGCCGAGGAAGGCGTGTCCAACGAGGAGGTCGAGGAACGGCTTCAGGCCGCCGCCGATGCCCGCGCCACGGAGCGCCTGGAACTGATCGGCGAGGGCCAGACCCGGGGGCTGGAGAAACAGTTCCTGATGCAGCAGATCGACATGAGCTGGCGCGAGCACCTGGTCCATCTGGACCATCTGCGCGGCGTTATCGGCCTACGCGGCTATGGCCAGCGCGACCCGCTGAACGAATACAAGACCGAGGCCTTCTCCCTGTTCGAGGCCCTGCTCCACGACCTGCGCCATAACGTCACCCGCTGGTTGATGACTGTCGAGTTCCGCTTCCAGCCGCCTCCGGAAATGGAAATGCCCGTCTTCCAGGAGATCCACCTGAACCCCGGCACCGGCGAGAACGAGATGGCCAACGCCCGGGCCCAGAACCCGGAGCAACAGTTCACCGGCGACGACCGCTCGCGGTTCCCGGTCGAGCTCCTGCCCGAAGGCTGGGAACGGACATCCCGCAACGCCGACTGCCCCTGCGGGTCGGGCCGCAAGTTCAAGCACTGCCACGGAAGTCTGGTTTAGAGCGACCGCTCACGGCTTGAGCCCAGTCGGCTTTGGGGCGAGAGAAGGGGGATGACCCACAAACCCCTCTTCTCCCGCGCCCTCGCCCTCGATCCCGAGCGGCTGCATTTCGCGGCGCATAGCCACCACCTGTGGCCCGACGCCTCGTTCGACGGGCAGGTGCGGGCGTGGGACGAAGCGAACCGGTTCGCGGACCGGAAATGGGATCTGGTCTTCGGCGAGGTGGTGCCCGAGGCGCAGCGGCATATCGCCGCCGAGCTTGGCCTGCCCGACCCAGAGACGGTGGTCTTTGCGCCCAATACCCACGACTTCCTGATCCGCATCTTCTCGGGTCTGTCGAGCAAGCCTGTGCGCATCCTGACCACGGACGGCGAGTTCCATGCCTTCCGGCGTCAGGCCGAACGCTGGGAGGAGGCAGGCGAGGCGGTGGTAACGCGAGTGCCGCTGGAGCCATTCGCGACTTTCGCCGACCGGTTCGTCGCCGAGGCCGAACGGGGGGCCTGTGACCTGATCGTGGTCAGCCAGGTCTTTTTCAAGACCGGCCAGGCCTTTGACCGGATCGCCGATCTGGCGGCGCTGGCTCAGCCTGAGGGGCCTTGGGTCGTCATCGACGGCTATCACGGCTTCATGGCCACACCGACGGACCTGTCGGGCGTCGCGGACCGGATCTTCTATGTTTCCGGCGGCTACAAATACGCCATGACCGGCGAAGGGGCGGGCTTCCTGCACGCGCCGGACGGCTTCTGTCCCCGGCCGGTGGTGACCGGCTGGTTCGCCGAGTTCGGCAATCTGATGGGGCCGCCGGGCGGGGTTCAGTACCGGCAGGACGCGGGCCGGTTCTGGGGCGCGACCTTCGATTCCACGCCGCTGTACCGGTTCAACGGCGTGCGGCGGATGCTGGACGAGGCCGGGCTGACCACGGCCGACGTCTCGGCCCATGCGCTGGGACTGCAAAAGCGGTTCTCTCAGGCTTTGGCGGCGGGTGAGTGCGGCGCGCTGGATCAGGCGACGGTGCTCAATCCGGTCGAGGGCGACGGGCCGCGCGCGCGGTTCATCGCGCTCAGACATCCTGATGCCCAGGCCTGGCGGGCGGCGCTGCTGGCCGCAAACGTCGTGACCGACGTGCGCGACGACACCATCCGCTTCGGCTTCGGCCTGTATCAGGACGCCGACGACGTCGAGCGCCTGATCGCGGTCTGCCGACGCCTGTTCTGACGCCTCAGTAGAACTG
>NZ_JAEMRD010000006.1 GCF_016463485.1 Brevundimonas sp. | reverse complement strand
ATCGAGTGGGAATAATTCAGGGCTCTCGCTACCTTTCGGTATCGCTTCCGGATCGTTTTATAAGTACCTGACAACATTGTGAATTCTGACGAGACCCTTCGAGATCATTCGGAGGGTCTTTTTTCGTTTTAACGGCCTCAATGACGGCACCGCCTGACGTTGATCTCGTCGATCCCGGCCCATACCGTCATGGGCAGGTCGAGGATGCTGACGGTATCGATTCCGCCCAAGTCACGGAAAAGGCGAGACAATCACCTCTCAAAATCGACCAAAATCGGTCTCGGCTTTAGAGAGGGTGAAATACCGTGCTTACAGACGCTGCGCTCAAGAATTTACGTCCCAGAACAAAGCCTTACAAGAGTACCGACAGAGACGGCATGTACGCCTACGTGTCGCCCGGCGGTGCGATCTCGTTCCGTTACGATTATCGCTTCAACGGACGTCGTGAGACCGTGACCCTCGGCCGCTACGGGCGTGGAGGTCTTAGCCTCGCCCAAGCCCGTGAACGGCTCTTCGATATCAAGCGGACGATCGCAGAAGGCGCATCGCCGGCCATCGAGAAACAGCGCGCCAAACGTCGGCTTCAGGAGTCGCGCAGCTTCGAGCATGTGGCTCAAGCCTGGATGGACAAGGCGCCAATGGCCGACAGTACACGCAACATGCGTCGGTCGATCTTCAACCGGGAGGTCCTGCCGAAATGGCAAACGCGCCTTCTCTCGGAAATCACGCCCGACGACCTGCGCGCTCACTGCAAGACCATCGTGGATCGCGGGGCGCCCGCGACTGCAATTCACGTCCGTGACATCGTCAAGCAGATCTACGGCTGGGCCATTTTGCACGGCGAGAAGATCGACAATCCGGCTGACGGCGTCGGACCAGCTTCAATCGCGACGTTCCGGCCTCGGGACCGCAGCCTCTCGCCTTCCGAGATCAGGATCATGCTTGGGCTCCTCGGTGAGGTGGCGACGCTTCCGACCATCCGACTTGGCCTCAAGTTCGTGCTGCTCAGCATGGTGCGAAAGAGCGAGCTTCAGGACGGAACCTGGGACGAAGTCGATTTCGACAACGCAGTCTGGTCGATCCCGAAGGCGCGCATGAAGCGGTCGCGGCCGCACAACGTCTACCTGTCGACCCAGATGTTCGACATCCTGATCGCGCTGAAGACCTGCGCGGGCAACTCGAAATACATCCTGCCGTCGCGCTACGACGCTGATGCGCCGATGTCCAAGGCGACGTTCAACCGGGTGACTACAGCCATCGCCGACCGCGCCGCGGCCCGCGAGCTGGCGCTCGAGCCCTTCACGGTCCACGACCTGCGGCGCACGGCCTCGACCTTGCTGCACGAAATGAGCTTCAACTCCGACTGGATCGAGAAAGGCCTGGCCCACGAGGAGCGTTCGTCGCGTGGCGTCTACAATAAGGCCGAGTTCGAAATGCAGAGGCGGCACATGGCCCAGGAATGGTCAAACGCCGTCGAGGCCTGGGAAGAGGGGAAAGCCTATTCGCCGGTGCTCGCTGTCCCCGAGGGCGCGGGCCCCCGGTTCGATCCGAGGTTCTAGCCCTTGGCTGGCTCTCCCTATTTTCCGCCTCTGGAGATCGCGGGGGAGATACTCGCGTTCGACCATCTCGAGCCCTTCGTGCTCGAGATGGTCACCCAGTCACGCCCAAACGGCGTGAAGATCGATGTCCGGTTCAGTAATCACTGCTTCAGTGAGGCGTTCGACGCGGCGCGGCACGGGGACGACAGGGTTCAGGTCTGGGATGGCCCGCGCCAGCGTGTCTTCTGCCCGATCCGCTACGGTCTGTCCCTGGCCCTTCCACACATCATGGACGGCCTGCCGACAGCCCACATCTACCAGACCCCTGAGGCAAATTTCCTGCGTATCGGCGCCCGCTCGGACGGTGGGGCAGGGGATTACAGGGTCTTCTTCCGGGTGCGGCGAAACGCGGAGGCGGGCGTCGATTTGAGGCTGTTCGTCGAGAGCGCCTACAGCCCCGAACCTGGACAAGCCTTGGCCATCGCGCACATGAGCAAGGTCCGTTTCTCAGTCCTCATCGACAAGACGTTGAAGGGCGAGAAGCTGAAGTTTCACGGCAAAAGATAAGGGCGCCCGGAGGCGCCCCTATCAAAAGTCACTCGGTAGCCGCTTGAGGACCGAAATCCCTGTCTCGCTCACGCGTGGACCTCTGACGAGGCGGGTGAGGCTGTTTCAACCGATCTGGCCTCGCGGAGCAACATAGGGCGAAGAGGGGCGGAAATCAACGATGGCTCACAAGGCGCCTCTCACCAGCCCCCGCAGTCGCCGTTGGCTCTATGTCGCCCAACTGCTCACGGATTCCGCCGACAGTATCCGTCCAGAGTTTCTTGCATTCGGCGTAGCCGCGGCTGTCGCCTGGGTTGAGGGTCGCACAGCGAAGCTTTTCGGTCTTAGACGCCTTTGCTGCGGAGGGATTTGCGAGGAGGCAGTCACGAACGCAAGATGCCGGGCCAAAGCACGGTCTGTGACATCTCTCTCGTTTCACCGGCTGCCCATCTTCGCCTTGGTCGGCAGGCGGACGTGGGCGAACATCTCATCGGCCAGTTCATTCATCGCGCCCTCGTCGAACCAATAATGCTCGTCAGGATGTCTCGGCGCGTCATCTTCGGGGCCTGGCGCTACTGCGTCGACATGAAACTGCAGAGCGCTCAGGCCGGCGGGCGACAGGGGGTCAAGCGCCTGAAGATCATCACGTGCCGCGCCGAGCCACTGGCTCATGGCGGATGGGAGGGGGCTATTGCGGCTTTCCAGCGTATCCAGAAAGGCACGCAATCGCGCCGCCTCCTCCCACTGCGCGGCAAGCGCTCGGACCACCGCAGGCCGACGTCGCCTCTCCTGCTCTTTGAATACGCGGCGAGCCGTGTGTCGTTGGGCGATTTCGACCTCTCGCTGGTAGGCGTCGCATCGCGCCTCATTGGCTGCTTTTTCCTCCACCAGTCGTTCGAGCCGCAGAGTGAAACGGTCCACTTGGCTCTCCAGCAGCTTTCCCGGCCGCTCGGACCAGCGGCGTTCACCGCCCCAATCCCTTACGCGAATGACGAGAATCAGCCGGCCGGATGGCGACCACACCTGCCGCCATTGAACGATATCTTTGCGGTAGCCCTCATCCTTTCGCGTCAATCGCTCGCTTGTTCGATGGTTGGCCTCGTAGACGCCGAACGTAATCGCCTCGCCCTTGATCACCAGTCTTCCGCACTCTACGCGATGGCCTCGCGCCTCGCCCGCCTCGTATAGGTTGCTCTCGATCTGCAGAGCGCGCCGATCCAAAGTGGCTGCCTCATTCCACGTGGACGGGCCTAGCCGGGCCACCACGATCGGATGAAGGTTTGCAGGCATGGAGGGGGGCAAGGTGGGTTTTGTTTGGGTCATGACCTTCCGATAATCAAAGCCTGCGACCAACGTGGCGTGCTGCCTTGGACGAAACCGAAAACTATTCGGCGCTAGCTCCACGGCCGGTTAGTCCGCTTCGCCAGAAGCAGACGTTCTGAGAGTTTGCTATGGCTGGGAAGCTGACGCCCGCGAGCTTTGATCGAGCTAAAGAGAGTCGCTATTTCTGCTCGACCTTCTATGGTGACCAGATCGTGAACCACTCTTTTGGGCGTTCGCGGCTGTGAGAGATCGGCACCGCACGCCGAACACTTCCGCCTTTCGGCAATGGGAGTGGTCTCATGACCTTCGTTTGCTACGTCGAAACGTCCAACCAGACGGTCCCTCACATGGAGCCGATCATGGCCTCGTCACGCGATGACGCTCTCCGCGAGGCTCAACGCATTTTGGATCTCCACTTCGGCGGCTTAGCGGTTGAAGTCTACGAAGGGGACACGCTGGTGGGCTCGTTTTTGAGAGGCCAGTCCGTCCGCTGACGTAACAGGCGTCGCCGCGTCGCACTGAGTCCCGATCTACAGGGAGGGCGAAGGTGCCTAACTCAACGATTGGCCAAACTATCCATCAGAGCGCCGAACATGTATCATTGGTTCTCGTGCGGACAGGTCGTGTACGGCGCAGTCGGACATTCGGTGCCTTGGCTGGAGTAATCGGGGACCTTCTGCGTTGTTCGAGCCAGGCCTCGACCTCCGCCAGACTCCAAACCACGCAACGGGGCGTCAGCAGGAAGCGGCGGGGAAACTCGCCCCTCTGTTCCATCTCCCAGATGGTGCTGTCGGCCAACGGGACCATCTGTCGAAGCTCAGGCTTCTTGATGGTTCGTGGCAGGAACGGCGCGCTGAGTTGAGCCATCGGATCACTCCCTTGTTACGACTCAAGGGAATCCGAAAGCAGGCGAGGGCGAAAGCCGCAGGCGACCTTGGGTGATCTTGCGACCGTGCGGTTACGGATGGCGGGGCTGAAAGGCGCGGCCCTGATCGCCGATCACGACCCAGCCCGCATTCGTCGGCCGATAGCCGCCTTTTGGACCGGGTTCTGCAAGGCCGAAGACGGCGAGCTCTCGCCCGCGGCTCGGGTTTGCGGATCGAGCCGGATCAACGAGGTTCATCAGGGCGTCAAAGCGTTCGGCGTCGGTCATGCCTCGTCTATGAGGCCCTCGACAATGTCTTCAAGGAAATAGATGGCGGGTTGGCCAGTTCGAGCCATCCGTCGCCGTTTGGTCACAAGCATCGAACTGATCTATGGCTTGGTTTCACCGATGGAGATCCCCGTGGCGACTGCAGACAATGACGGCCTTCTGGAAATGACCGTCGGGATCGTCGCGAACTACGTCGCCGCCAACCGGATCGACCCGGCAGCTCTGCCCGACCTGATTCAGAGTGTTCACACCAGTCTTGAAAGGCTGGGCGAGCAGGCTGAGCCGGACCCCGCCGACGTCCCCCAGCGCCTCAGTGCTTCGCAAATCCGCAAGCTCGTGACTCCTGCCGGCATCATCAGCCTGATCACCCAGAAGCCGTTCAAATCCATGAAGCGGCACATCACGACACACGGCTACACGCCCGAAAGCTACCGAGAGCATTTCGGTCTCCCGGCGGATTTCCCAATGGTTCACCCGGACTACGCCGCCGCCCGGTCGGCGCTCGCCAAGTCCATGGGCCTGGGTCAGGGCGGTCGTCAGGCCAAGAAATCGCGCCCAGTCAAGCTTGCGCGCAAGGCCAAGGCTTAGCCGGCGCAAGCAGGGTCACCGACCTGCGATCTAGTTCAAGGCCGACCGAGGGACATCGGGCAGCGGGAAGTCGATTAGACTTTCGACCATTGCATCGATTTCGGCGTGGAGCTCGGCCAGGTCGGCATCGGGGAAGCGATCGCGGGCCGCCTCATGCCAAGCCTCCTTCAGGACCGCGGTGCTTTCGTCGGGGTTCAGGTCGTTGAGATAGATCAGGCCGCGCTCGGCCAAGAGACGTTTGGCGACGATACCGGCACGCTCCAACAGGTCAGCCATAATGGCGTCTTCGTTCTCGGTCGCGTGATCGTGGGACACAAGCCTCTCCCCGGAGCGTCATAACGACAGGGCGACCTTGGCGGGCCTAGCCGATCTAAACAAGCGTGGGTTGCGGCTTCCGGTGCGTTGCGGAGATTAAGCCAGGCAATCTCCGCATATCTTGCGGAGATTAGCGGATGGCGGCGCCCGGCTGCACGGCAACAGCATGAACGTGTCCCTACGCATTGGGGGAGCAGGATGAGGGGCTACGGCTTCCTCAGCGCTACGGGATCTACAATCCCTACACCGGACGCGGCGTCATCGCCGGCCTTCTGCCCCACGGTCCGCACAGCGTCCGCGACGTCCTGGCGACCCATGTCCTGAAGGTGACCGGCTCCTACGAGCAGGCCAGCTACGCCATCCAGGACACGCCGAAGACCGTGGCAAGCCACTACGGTCGCTTCCTGCCTCAGGACAAGGCGGCTCTGGCCGCCAAGGTTCTCAACCAGGTCTGGGACGTCGCCGCCTGACGGCAATCCACAGGAAGTGAAGCGCTAAGGGCTCCGCCCTCGCGCAGGCCAGGGTGAAGCGGCTGCGCCGCCGGACCGGCCGGTCTCCCCCACCTTCCGCGCCGGCAAGGATCATTACGATCTCATGGGCGTCACGCTTGTGCAGGTCGGGCGATCCCCCTCCGGCCGGCCCCCCTGGCCTTTGCTACCCCGCTCTCGCCGAGGGGCAGGGTTTCAGGCGCGCAGTTCGCGTGCCTGCAACCCATGCCCAAAGGAGGCAGAGACATGACTGCTCAATCCATCGAAACGACCCCGACCGGCGCCGCGAGTGCGGCGCCCCCTGCGATTGGCGCTGTGGCTGTAGCTGTGGCGGAGCCGACACACGGTGCGGAGATCACCGTGCCGCTGAACAGGCTCAAGGCCTCGCCCAAGAATGCGAGGAAGACGCCGCATGCGGCGGCGACCATCGAGGCCTTCGCGGCCTCCATCAAGGCCAAGGGGGTGTTGCAGCCGCCCGTGGTCGAGATCGAGCGCAAGGAGGACGGGACTCCAACCGGGAACTACCTCGTCACCATCGGGGAGGGGCGCCGTCAGGGGCTTCGGCTCCTGGCCAAGAGGAAGTCGATCAAGAAGACCCATCCGGTGCGCGTCATCCTCGACACCGAGAACGACGCCCATGAGATCAGCCTCGACGAAAACATCACCCGCGAGGCCATGCACCCGGCGGACCAGTTCGAGGCGTTCAACCGGCTCGCCGTGGAGAAGGGCTATGGGCCGGAGGAAATCGGCGCCCGGTTCGGCGTGTCGGCCCATGTGGTGCGCCAGCGTCTGCGGCTGGCGTCGGTCGCGCCCGAGCTGATCGAGACCTATCGAGCGGGCGGGCTGACCATGGACCAGTTGATGGGCTTCGCAGTCAGCGAGGATCAAGAGCGCCAGCGTCAGGTGTTCGAGCGGATCGGTCCGCATTCGCCGGGTTACGCTATCCGGCGCGCCATGACCGAGGCCAAGGCGCCGATGGATGACCGCCGTGTGCGGTTCGTGGGGCTGGAAGCTTATGAGGCGGCGGGCGGCGTGGTGCTACGCGACCTGTTCACCGAGGACGGCGCGGGGTGGCTGGAAGACGTCGGCCTGCTCGACCGGCTGGTTCTGGACAGGCTGGAGGCGCTCGCCGAGGAGGTCCGCGAGCGGGAGGGCTGGAAATGGGCGAGCGCCCATTTCGACTTCCCCTATGGCGAGACCTACAGCCGGGTCTATGCCGAGGCGGTCGAACGATCCGAGGCGGCGGCGAACGCCATCGTCGCTCTGTCGGAGGAATACGACCAACTGGTCATCGAGATCGAGGACGCCGAGGAACCGTCGCCCGAGCGGGACGCGCGTCTGGAGGAGATCGACGCGGCCCTTCAGGCCTACGGCCCTGACTTCGCCTATTCGGCGGATGAGTTGGCCCGGTCGGGCGTGATCGTCACCCTCGGCTATGACGGCCTCGCCCGCTTCGAACGCGGTCTGGTCCGACCCGAGGACATGCCGGTCGAGACGTCTCCCGAAGCACTAGAGGCTGACGCGGGGGTGGAAGGCGACACCCACGGCGGCGAACTCGCGGGGGAGGGCGCGGTCCGTGGTGAAGAGCCAGAGGCCGATGAGGGGCTGGCACCCCTGTCCGAGCGTCTGGTCATCGACCTGACGGCCCACCGCACGGCAGGTCTGCGCGATGCGCTGGCGCAGGACGCGACCCTGTGCCTGACGGTCGTGGTTCACGCCATGGCCTTGCAGGCCTTCTACCCCGGCCATGCGGTGTCCTCGCCCTTGCAGCTTCGGCTCGGCTTCATGGGACTGGAGCGGTTGGCGCCGGGGGTGGACGATAGCCCGGCGATGCGGCGGATCAATGCGCGGGGGTCGGCATGGATCAAGCGGCTGCCGTCGAGTGCGGATGACCTCTGGTCGGCGCTGGTCGCCTTGCCCGGCTCGGACCTGCTCGACCTTATGGCCCACTGTGCGTCGGCGGCGATCAACGCCGTGCGCGATCCGCATGACCGGCGTCCCGCCGCGTGGGCTCAGGCCGAGGTGCTGGCCACGGCGGTTGGACTGGATATGACCACCACCTGGACCGCCACCGCCGCCAGCTACTTCTCCCGCGTCGCCAAGGCGAGGATGCTGGAGGCCGTTGAAGAGGCCGTCGGCAAGGCGGACGCCGACCGGATCGCCGGGTTCAAGAAGGCCGACATGGCCGAGGCGGCGGAACGGCTGGTCGAAGGCAAGGGCTGGCTTCCCGCCCTGCTGAGAACCGTCCCGCCGGTGGCGAAGCCGGATGATGTCGGGGAGGAGGAGGCGCCCGCTCTGACGCCCGACGACGACGCCTATTCGTTCGCGGCGGAGTAGGGTCCGGAGACAGGCTGCGCGTCCTTGAGGGCGCGCGGCCTGTTCGGTCTGCTTTGGGGCTAGTGGTGGCTCGGGGGCTCGCGCCGCCTTCGGCGCCGCTCGCGGAAACACAGGGGCGATCCTCGGCAGCTCTGCGGTATGAAGGTTGTCCATGCGTGTCCTGATTCCCGTTCTGGTCTGCCTCGTTGCCTGCGCTCCGGCGCCGCCCACGGTGGTCGGCCGCGCCTCAATGATCGATGGCGACACCTTCGAAATCCACGACCAGCGCATCCGGCTCTGGGGCGTGGACGCGCCTGAGGGCCGACAGTCCTGCGACGACGCGCAGGTTAAGGCCTATGCCTGCGGTCGAGTGGCGGCCAACCGGCTCGACCAGCATATTCAAGGCCGCCCTGTCTCCTGTTTCGAGGAGGACATCGACCGCTACGGACGATTGGTCGCCCGCTGTGAAGTCGGCGGCGAGGATATCGGCGCGTGGACGGTGCGACAGGGACACGCGGTCCGCTATGCCCGCTACGCCGGGACCGCCTATGTCGTCGAGGAGGCCGTCGCGAGGGGCGGCCGCGCGGGCGTTTGGGCCGGACGCTTCACCGAACCCGAGACCTGGCGCCGCGAGCGCCGAGGCGGATGAGCGACCGGTCGAGCCTATGGGCGCTTGCAGTCGGACGCCCCATCGGAGAGACTCGACGACGATGAAGAAGACCCTCGATCATCTGCCGCTGCGCAAGCAGTCCGAGCTGCGTCACGTCGTTGATGTGATCCGGGCCTCTTTCGAGGAGGCGATCTCGACGCGTCGGGCCGCGCGCCTGAAGAACGGCAAGATACTCAAGATCATCCTCTATGGCTCCTACGCCCGCGGCGACTGGGTGCATGACCCTGTGGGCCGGTATTTCTCGGACTTCGACCTGCTGGTCGTGGTGGACCACGAGGACCTCACCGACGGCGAGTTCTGGTTCGACGCAGAGAACCGAACAATGCCGGGCGAGGGCGAAATCCGCACGCCCGTCAGCATCATCGTTCACAGTCTGGAGGACGTGAACGAACAACTGGACCGAGGTCGATACTTCTTCGCGGACATCGTTCGTGACGGTGTGCTGCTCTACGACACGCCCGGCGTGAAACTGCACCAGCCGGCGGACCTCAAGGCCGAAGTCGCGCTCGCCGAGGCGGAAGGGTTCTTCCGCGATTGGATGGCGAGCTCAGCGAGCTTTACGAAAGTCGCCGCCTTCTGCATGGCCACTGACGAGCCTAAACTCGCAGCGTTCAACCTCCATCAAGCCAGTGAGCATCTGTATCACTGCGTTCTGTTGGTCGTGACGTTGTACAGCGGAAAGGCTCACAACCTCGCATTCCTGCGCAAGAAGGCTGAGGCGATCGACACCCGGTTCGAGGAAGCCTGGCCGAGAGAGACCAAGTTTGAACGCCGCTGCTTCGAATTGCTACGCGAGGCCTACGTCAAGGCGCGGTACTCAAAGCACTACAAGATCAGTGCCGAAGAGCTGGTATGGTTGACCGAACGGGTCGGCGTTTTGCGTGAGATCGTAGAGCGGATTTGCCAAGAGCGCCTGGCCGCGCTGAAGACCGATGCATCCATCGCAGGCTGATCCACCCGAGAACTCCACGCCGTCTTGCCTGATTTGCGGACGAACCGACATGGCCGCCTCGCACCTCCTGCCGAAATCGATGATCGGGCGGGTCAGGGGCCTGGCGAAGAGCGTCCTGGTACTGAAGCCGGACGACCGGCGGCCGCGGATATCCCAGTCCGGCGAGATCAGCAGACGCATCCTTTGTCACGAGCATGAGCACGCCACGGAACGCTTCGATGACGCGGCGGCGCGCTTCGTCCGGTCCGTTGGCTCATCGCCTCGTCTAGCGGGAAACGGATTTTCAGTCGCCAACCCTCGTGGAAGAGACCTCGTCCTCTTCATCCATGCGGTGCTGTGGCGCCACTGGGCGGCCGATCCGAAACGTGTGGAGGTGGTAACCGATCAAACGTTTGCTGTGGTCGAAGCTGCCTTGTTTCGGGGTGGCGCGCCGTGCCCGACGATGGTCATCCGCACGTCTCGTCAACGGGCCGGCGCCCCAATGCTCGTCAGTGTTCTGCCGAGCCCCTGCACCCTGGAATCGAACCAAGCCTACCGGTTCGAGGTGGAGGGCTTTTCCTTTTATCTGAACGCCGAGCCCGGCGCCCGGTCGCCGTTCTGGGCCGCGTTCAGTGCCGGCGCGGACCCTGCCACGGTACTGGATGCGGATCTGGGTGACCTCGCCGACGACCCGTCGATACGGCGCTTTTTGACGGGCATCTAGCCTTTGCGCCATGGCGACTCGATGGGGGTCCCAACACCTGTCTTGGTTTGTCTGGCGGACGCGGATAACCTTGTCGCACCACGCGCGCTTCAAGGATTCCATCAATTGTTTCGAATAACGGCGCGAACCGTCCTTGAGCTTGGGTCCGAGCTCATCAGCTCCGACATCATCGCTTTCTACGAGCTCATCAAGAACGGTTTCGACGCCGGGACGAAGGATGGCGTCGAGGTCTATTTCGACATTGTCATGGTCAAAGCGACCGGTCAGCGGTTCGCCAAACTTGCAGGAAAGATCGATTCCGCCCTGGCGTCAGCCAACAGGGATTTGGCCGATCTCAAGGAGAGGATCGACGAGGAGATCCTCGACAGCGCGTCCGACGACGCGCGGAATGGATTCCGGCGGCTCATCGAGCGCGCCGCGACGGCCGACGAACTCGCCGATGCCGTCGCCGAAGGCATGCGTCGCTTCAACACCATCACGGTGAAAGACACCGGCGACGGGATGACGGAGAAGGACTTGGAGGACAATTTCCTCGTCATCGGCACCGGCTCGCGCAAGAAGGCGATTGATGCAGCGCTTTTGTCAGGCGCGAGCAAGACGCCGTACCTGGGCGAGAAGGGGATAGGGCGCCTGTCTGCCATGCGGCTTGGCGAGCGACTCCGTGTGGAGACGGCGAAGACGCAAGAACAGCATCTGAACCTGCTCGATATCAACTGGAGAAGCTTCAACACTGTCGATGCCATGCTCGACGAGATCGACGTCAAGCCGACTGTCGGAGGGGCCAAGCCGACTGCGTCTTGGTCCGGTACCACGATCATCATCAGTGATCTCACGGAAAACTGGTCGCAATCGCGCGTGACCGAGATGGGAGATCAGGATTTTTCGCGCCTGACGGACCCCTTTGAGGATTCCGGCGCGCGTCCCCGCATCGCTCTCTTCTGGAACGGCGACCGGTTGCCCGTTCGCGCTATGCCGAGCGATCTTCTCGACGCTGCGCATGCCCATGTAAGCGGCACCTACACCATCGTAGACGGAGAGCCGAAGCTCGAAATCACGACCGACATCGTCGACTTGGGCTTTCCGCATCCCAGAGAGACTCGAACTATCACGCTCAATCGAGGCGATCTCGAAGGCGCGATCCTCGGTAAGGACGATCACATTGACGACGATGCGCTCGTCAATGTCGGCCCTTTCACGTTCGAAGCGCACTGGTTCAACCGTCGCCGACTGCCACTGAAAGACGCCACGGGGGAGAAACTCTCTATCCGGGAGGAACAGGAGCGATGGTCGGGCATCTTCGTCTTCCGCGATCTCTTTCGGGTCTTCCCCTATGGCGAGGAGGAAGACGACTGGCTCGAGCTCGACCGCCGCGCCCTGCGTCGCTCGGGTTACACGCTCAATCGGACCCAGTTCATCGGCCGGACCCGGATCTCAAGGGTCGGAAACCCGGCCCTTCTCGACCAGACCAACCGGGAAGGTCTGCGGGTCACACCCGAGCAGCAGGTCCTCCTCTTGGTCATGCGATACGCCGTCCAGGACTCTCTTGGGTGGGCGATCGGTGATGTGGAGAAACAGTACAAAGCTCAAAAGATCGATCTTGGCGACGCTCAAAAGCAGATAGCGGGCCTCGAAGATCGGGCCAGGACCGCGCTGACGCGTATTCGGAAGTTGAGCCCCCCTGACGCTGAAACTGCGATCGCGGATATCCAGCAGACGCTCCGAGAATTCTCGCAGTTCGCGGCCCAGGCGCGAGAGAGGATCGCGCAGGTCGAGCAGGAAGGCCGCCAGATGGTCGAGATGGCAGGCGTGGGTCTCATGGTGGAGGTAGTGGCCCACGAACTGGCGCGGTCTACGGAAAACGCGCTCAAGGCCTTGGAAAAGCTCAAAGGCGACGATGTGCCGGTACGCCTGAGGGGCCAGTTCGCAACCCTTCGGGCCGAGATGAAAAGCATCAACAAGAGGGTCCGCGTGTTGGACCCCATGAGCGTTTCCGGGCGGCAACGCACGGAACTGTTCAGTCTCGACGAAATCGTTAAGGACGCCGTGGAGGCGCACGCATCGCAATTCGAGCGTCACCGGATTCGTGCGATCATCAACCTGCCCGAGCGACCGGTACGCGTACGTGCTGTCAAAGGCATGATCGTTCAGATCCTGGAGAACTTGATCTCGAACTCAGTCTATTGGCTCGATATCCGGGGCAAGCGCGAGACGTTTGATCGTGAAATCCGCATCAGCGTCAGCGGCGGTCCGCCGACATTGATCTTCGAGGACAACGGGAGAGGCGTCGCGATCGAGAACCGCGATGCGATCTTCCAACTCTTCTTCTCGCTGCGTGACACCAAGCGGAGGCGTGGCTTGGGTTTGTTCATCGCCCGCGAAGCGGCCGAGCATCACGGCGGAAGCCTCAGCCTCGAAGAGGAGCCGGATCCCGAAACCCGGCGCCTCCACCGCTTTGTCCTGGAACTGCCGCAGGACCTCCAGCAATGAGCTTGAATGAGCTGCTGGAAGCAAAGCAACTTCGACGCGCACTGATTGTCGATGACGCCTGCGACCCCGTTCCAACCGCTTCAGACATCGGGGCGGGGGCCGGCGAGTGGGCAGTTTTCGGAGATGACTGGGGTCCCCACAGGAAGGTGATCGCCGACGCTTTCGGGTCGCTCGATGGGGTGAGGCTCGACGAGCTGAAGTCTCGGGATGGGTTTGTCGCCGCTCTATGGGGGCTGCGCGAAGAGCTTCCGAAGCTTCTGGAGCCCCTTTTCGCCGCCTATGTGTCCGCCCAGGCCGCAGACACCCATTACGTCGAGTTGGCCAAGGCGCAGCTTGAAGCGCTCGGTCTGGAAGTGGTCTTGGCCGGTCGTGAGTTCTCAGATCCCTTGCAGGGCGCCGATATCGTTCTCATCGATCTCTTCCTCGGCAACGCCCAGGACGACGCCGCGATTACGACATCCAAATCGGCGCTGAAGGCGGCGCTCGACGCGCGAGGCTTGCCGCATCCGCTCGTCATCCTGATGTCTCGCAGCGCCGCCCTTGAAGATCGCCGCGACGAGTTCAGAGACGAGGTCGGGCTGCTCGACAGCGGGTTTCGCATCATCCGCAAAGACGACCTCGAGGCAGGCGAACGGCTCGAGCAGCAACTTCAGAGATTAGCCGCTCACGTCGAGGATACACGAAAGCTCGGGGCCTTCGTGGCCGCACTCGATGCCGGTTTGACCCAAGCCGCAGGACGGACCCTGGCGCAATTCCGGCGCCTCAAGCTGTCGGACGTAGGACAGATCCAGCAGCTACTGCTTGAAGTGGAGGGCGAGCCCATCGGCAGCTATCTTGTCGATGTCTTCGACAGGGTGCTCGCCCATGAGATTGAAGGCGAGGCCGGTATCATCGATGCGGCGCGGGCTCTCAACTCATTTTCTGCCGCAGACTATCCAGCCCCCTATATCGCGGGGTCTCCCGAACTGCAGGGCCTCGTCGCCAAGACCCTGACGCAACACACGGAACGCCTTCGGCTCCCGTCGTCCGAGCAGGGATTGGTGTCGTTCGGTGACGTCATCCGCCTAGAAGACGCTGCCGGCGTTGAAGCAGCGAAGCGCGACCTGCTGGTCGATCTAGAACCCGATAGCGTCCTGCTCGTCCTCACGCCGGCCTGCGACCTCCAACGAGATGCGGCGCCACGGGTGTTGATGCTGGTCGGGAAGATCCGCCAGTTCGGTGTCAAGGATTGGACCTATCGCAACGATGCTCGCACCTCGGTCATCACCATTGAGGGGGAAAGGCGTTGGATAAGCTGGAATGACAAACACGTCGAAACCGTCTCCTGGGCGCAGCTCGAGACCGCGTCCCAGAATGGCGTGTTGCGAACGGTGTCCCGCCTGCGAGAGGGTCACGCCATAGAAATACAGCAGAAGGTCCTGGCCGGTCTCGGGCGCGTCGGCCTTGTGGCGGCTATGCCTGCGACCTTCGAGGTGGATGTTGCGGCCTATTATCTGGGCGCCGATAAGCGTCCGATAGAGATCCAGGTTGGAGGCCTGGCGGACGGTGCTGTCTGTTTCGTCGGGCGGGACGCCCAGCAAAATCAGCTCTTGCGTCTGGCGATGACGGAGCCGGCCGTGGACGATCTGCAGGCCGCCCTTCGGAACGTCGGCGAACAGGCGGTGGCGCAGGAGTGTCGTGGAGCCTATCGCCACGTTGTCGGGACCACGGACCTGACGACCGTTTTGACCCGCGGGCTTCCACTGAAGAATGTCGCTGAAAAGTGGTCCAGGATTGACGCCGTGACGGGCCCGGAAGCTGCAAAAGTCATCATTGGCTTGATCGCCTGGAACAAGCCGGAACCAAGCCTGGCTCTCGAACGCGGTGACTGGGGCAAGGCGGGGTTCTTGCTTCATCTGACAGACCGACCTGAAGGCGAAAGCGCCGGGCGAACCGATGCGGTCCGTCACGGTTTGGTCGCGCCTCCGGACGGTGACGGGGTTGCCTGACCCGACCCTAGCGGCGAGGCATGGATTTCCGGCCCGGATTGGACTGCCGGATCGACCAGAACGAGTATGATCGGAAAACGAGTCGGCGACGCCGGCCGCAAGGGGACGGTATGTCAGCGCAGATTGATCAGATTTTTAAGGCCAAGCCGGAGAACCTTTGGCAGTTCCTGAACACACAGGGGCAGGGCTGTTACATCCCGGCCTACCAGCGCTCCTATGCGTGGGACGAGCGCAACGTGGACCGGCTGGTCGATGACGCCGTCAATGGTCTGACCCACCTCATGACGCGGCCGACGGCGATCAGCTTCCTGGGCACGATCATCGCGATCCACGACGTGAACCTCGTAACGGTCCAGCCCGTCTATCAATCCGAAGTGGCGCCGCGGGTGATGACGCTGATCGACGGCCAGCAGCGGATCAGTACGGCCGTGATGATGAATGTGGCGATGCACGCCCATTTGTCTGCCCTGCTGGCCAAGATCGCCAAACAGACGGGTGAGGCCTTCGAATGGGTCCGCGACGAGTCCCGGAGGGTTCTCGCCGAGCTGCGTGGAACCTTCGTTCTGGATCAAAACATCGGAAGCCCGGAAGTCTATCGCTACTATCCCCGGATCATTCGCGCCTACGACGACGTCTGGTCGACCAAGGGCTCGCAAGCCTATTACAACTCGCCCGTCGCCCGGTTGATCTGGAGCTACATCAACCATCTTCAGGACAGTCCGGGCGACGCTTTCAAATACGTTCTGACCGACAGTGAAGGTCTGACGGAGCCGGGCCACGAGTCGGTTGCCGAGGTGTTTGGCTATATCCGGTCGAAGTTGAACATCTTCACGAACCGGCGGCCAGCGGACGTCGATTTTCCAGACATTCAACAGGCAATACAGAGCGAAAGCTTCATGAAGGCCCTGTGGGGCTTTGCACCGCCCGCCACCGTCGTTTCGTTCGTGACGCAGGAGTCCGGCCACGCTCATTTCGGGACCTACGCGGCTTTGCTGCGCAGCTTGGTATTCCACAAATACTTCAACACCCGCATGGCGCTGACAGTCGTAACGACAGGCTCCGAGGACGACGCCTTCGATATGTTCGAGGCGCTGAACACGACAGGCGAGCCGCTGACGGCTTTTGAGACTTTCAAGCCCAAGGTCATCGAAGCTGAGGGCTTACACGCCTACAAGGACTCGCCTTCCTTCAAACAGGTGCAAAGGATTGAGGACTACCTCAACGGTTTCGATAAGGCCCGCGACCGTCAGAAGGCGACCATGGAGCTGTTCATTCCGTTCGCCCTGGCCGAGACCGGCGAAAAACTGCCCAAGAACCTTAGCGATCAACGACGGTACCTGCGGGAGTATTTCGAAAAGCTTGAACTCGAGCAGCAACGCGGCGTGGTCAAATCGCTGGCCAACCTCACTGCCTTCATGCGCACCGGATGGTCCAGCACGAGCTCTGACCCGGAGTTGGAAGGCTTTGGCAAGTTCGATGATGAGACCGGGTTCTGCTTCGAAGCGCTACGGGCGCTGAAGCATAACGTCACGGTTGGGGCGCTGTCTCGCTTCTATGACGAGTATCGTAAGGGAGGGCCTGAGGTCGCCGAGCAACGTAAGGCAGATTTCGCAGGCGCCGTGCGGGCCACGACGGCCTTCTCCATGCTGTGGCGAGGGGCTTATCGGACGACTGAGAACATCGATTCCGTGTATCGGTCGGTGATGTGGAACGGCCAGTCGGCAGACGGCATCTTGCCGCTTGCCAAGCATCCCAAGGAGCAGCTCGGCGCCGTGTCCCTGAGCGGCTACAAACGCATGCTGTGGACGAAGTTGACAGCGGCCTTCCCCGACAGAGACGCCTGGGTCAAAAGCGCCGCCCGTTCACCGGTCTACGAAGCGTCACGCGACGTCGCCAAGTTCCTTCTTCTGGCCGCCAGTGACGACGCCACAGCCGATCCCTCTTCGGCTGGCTTGATCATTCGCGGCACGAAGGGATTGGCGCCGACGGTCCAAACCCGGGCTTGGGGCGCAGATAGCCATGTCTCCGCCGAGCACATCGCGCCCCAATCGCCGAAGAGTGGGAACTGGGAGGACGCGATCTACGAAGATCCTCAAACCATTCACCGGCTGGGCAACCTTATCCTCCTGCCGAGCGCGGAAAACACCATGCTCAGCAATAAGGGATGGGATCACAAGCGTCTGATCTACCAGTACCTGTGCGCCGAAACCCCTCAGCAAGCTGAAGCCATCTACGGATCGTTCGGCGGAAAGGGCCTAACGGTCAGCAAGCGTGCGGAGAGCGTGCTGGGCAACGCGTCTTACATGCGGATGTGCAAGGCGATCGCCGGCTGTCCCAGCGAGTGGTCGCTTGCGATGATCGATCAGCGCTCGACACGTATCGCCGAGCTCGCCTACGACCGCATCGTCGATTGGCTGAAACCCTAGCTATTTGTGGCAGGTCACACAGCTCGCGAAGGCTTCATCGACCCCGTAGACGTCGTCGATGGTGAGGTCGGTCTCCGGGCTGGCGAGAGGGTTAGGTCGGCGGCGACTAATCAGGCGACGCTTGCGCGCCTCATAGTCGCGCTCGATCTCGGTCACCCGTTCTGGCCGGGCTAAGTCATCGAGACTTTCACCTTGGCTCCAGGTGAAGGGTGATCCGTGTTCGAGCGCGGATTTCTCATAGGCCTTTGCCTCTGCAAAAGCGTCCGGGTCCGCGCTCATTAGCCGGACCCATTCGATCTTCTGCTGGAAGAAGCAGAAGGTGCAGCCCGATCGGGTTCGCCACTGGTAGTAGGCGGGCTCGCCCACTCCCGCGCTCTCCAGAAGCTCGATCACGCCGCGACGATCAATGCCCGCCTCGCGCAGGGGCAGGTGCACCTTCATATTTGGGTGGGTCGACTGGTAGCCGTCGCGGTGTGGCTCATCCGATCGGATCGCGACATAGGAGTGGATCTTCACACCCTTGGCCAGGTCGGGCTTCAGCCAGTCTTCCAGCGGTCTAAGCTTGAGCTGGCGTGTGCACCAGCGCGTGCGCGCGGAAGGCAGGAAGTGGTTGTATTCTTCCAGCCAGAAATCGAAATCGCGATCCGGATTGAGTCGGGCGATGGGACGGCCCAGAAAACCTTCCAAACGGTCCAGGAAGTCGTAGACCTCACGCAATTCCTTGCCGGTATCGGTGAAGAAGTATTCCAGTTGCAGTTCGGGACGGGTTTGCCGCATGTGCACCGCGAGAGCTGCACTGTCGCGTCCGCCCGAGATGCCTAGGATATGACGTTCAGTGACGTCGGTCATGCGGTCTCCTCGGGTTCGGACAGTGAAAGCCGTTCAACGGCGCGGGCGAGGGCCGCCATGCCGATCGTGGAGGGCCCGGCGTGCGACAGGATCCGCTCGATAAATTCCTTGGCGAGTTGGTCGGCCTGATCAAGTTCGGCGTCGGTGACGGCGAAGGACTGCACCAATGGCTTGTCCTCGGGGTTGACGCCGACCATCACAGAAATCGCTCGGCTCGTAGGCGCTCGGCCTTTCAGGCCAGCGAATGCCTCCGCTTCCTTGAAGCGGACTGCAAGCCGCGCCATTTCGAACAACGCCTGTTCATGTTCCCGGTCCGACCAGCTGCGCGCAGGGCGATGGACGAGCAGGCTGGCCAAGCCTTCAATATCGCCAGTCCCGCCGTCAAATGCGCCTGCCCGCGTCGCAAAAGCGTCTAGCCGGAGGTCCGCCGTCACCCCCGCAGCAGTAAGGGCGCGAGGGCCGAGGCCTGCGAACGTTGCGGGATCGACGCTGAGATGGTTCGCAAGGTCGCGGGTGAGGTCAGCGAGCATCGCCGGATAAGCGGCCTCCGCTTCCGCAAGGGCGTGGGAGATCGTAACGGCAGGGTCCGTTACCTCCGACAGCGCATCCGCTAGGTCGGTAAACAGAAGCGCTTCCGGGTCGTTGGCCTTCAGGACGATATCGCGGACCTTGCGGGCGCGGGGCGACAGGGTCGCGGTTCGCTGCGCCCATTGCGGCAGGGCCCGGAAGCGCTGGAACAGAGCCGAGGCGACGGGCAGGGCGTCGGCATCGACAGGAGCGTTCTCTCGACTCAGAAGCAGGGCCAGATGGTGGATGAGCGCTTCGTCCTTCTTGGCGCGGGTGATCATCCGTAGTCCGATCGACGTCGGCGACTGCATCATCTTGTCGACGAAGATCTCGTCGATCGACGCCTGGTACAGGTCGTCAAGATAGACGGCGAGGTTGCTCCGGTTTGCGAGGATGAAAGCCAAGGCGATAACCGGCATGACCCCGCGCTTAATGCCATAGGGGCGGGCGCCCCAGGTCTTGTAAATATCCTCGAGCGTGTAGCGCTCGGTCTTCGCCAACTGTCGCCAAGCGTTTTCGAGAGACTTGCCCTCCCGGCTCTCGGCGGGATCCTGGAAGCGCCAGACGCCCGCGTTGTCGGGGCGATGCAAACCCAGCGGCCGAAGAATCGTCAGATAAAGCCCCATCTCGGCGGGAAAACCGGTCATGCCTAAGTCTTTGTCCGGGGCGTGGTTGACCATCGCGTGCGCCAAAGCGCGCAGCCCCGCCATAGCGCTGGTGGATGGCTTGTCCCGGCACAGAAGTTCGCTGTGTATGATCGGCGCGTCGCAATAGGCCTCCCCGGCGACCGCCGAAGCGATGACGCTGAGTGGGGAGCCATCGAGCTCCGGGGTCTTCATGCCGAGACTCCACCACTGGGCCTTTCCGAAGGTCGCGAGAAGCTCCGTACGGACGGCGTCGATCAGCTGGGCTCTGCGGGCGGCGACTTCGCGGCGCGCGATCCTATCGCCTTCCAGCGCCGGATGGTTCTGTTCGATCCTGTCCAGAGCGAAAAGCTCCGTGGCGACGTCTCGCAACATGATCACAGACTTCGCCGCCGCGACCGCAGCGACGACCCCCTCTGCCTCCAGCGCCCTGCTCAACTCAAGTGCAGCCTTTTCGGGCTTGATCTCGAACTTCTCGCCGTCGGGAACGAGGATGACAAGGAGTCCTGCGGACTTGCGCGGGCGCTTGGCGAGGCGTTGAGCTGCGGATTGCGCCCAATCCGACGCCTTTTCTCCAGTGTCTTCGCCGAACTGGACCACAACGTCGAAGGTGCGAAGCGCGCCGGTTTCGAAATAGTGGCGCTTCGCGGCGTAAGGGCCGACGGCGACGCGTGCAGGGAGTTCAACTAAGCTCGCCGCGTTTAGCACCTCGGTCTGGAGACCGAGCGCTTCCTCAAGATCGAAATCGCTCCCGGCGAACAGCGCGTAACCCCCCAATCGGGGCTGGCGGATAAGAATGGCCCGTTCGGTCAGATCCCGAAGGGCAGCCTCGACGTCGTTGGGGCTGAACTCGGGAACGCTCAGCGCAAGGAAGTCGTCGCTAACCGCCAGTCCCGAGCCGTTGCGGAAGAACTCGATCAAGGCGGCGGATTTCACGAGGCGGGCATGAAGCGCACCCCTGAGGGAGGCGCGTTCCACCGCTTCGAGGGCGAGGCTCATCCGACTGCCGTCCGGCCCCACGGAAAGGGCCGAGCCCAGATTAGCAACCAGATAGTCCCAGAGACGGTCTGGCCCAAACCAGACGTCGGCGTCGTCGTCTTGGGTGTTCTCCAGGTGGGACTTGAATCCGAAAGGCTCAGCCGACGATAGGAATCCGAACACACTTCGTTCGTTTTGGGCGAAGCGTTGGCGAGAGACCGGTCCGAGGATCAGGGTTGTGATCGGATGGAGCGGCCAAGCCCTTGCGAGGGTTTCGGACAGGGATGCCGTATCGACGGGCCGGCGCGCAGCGACTGCGTGGGCGACGGCGTTGGCCAAGGTGTGCGCGTCAGCCGGTGCCGATTTGGCGTCGATCGCGTGGGCGATCAGGGCAGCGACTTCATCGGTATGAGCAACGAACGGAATGTTCTGATAGCGGCCCTGGACCTTCGCCCATTCTTTCCGAGCGCTCCGGTTCACACGATCGGCGTATTGATCGAAGGACTGGTGCAGTATGCCGATTATGACGATCCGGCCTTGGCTTCGACCTGCGCGTTCCGCCAAGTCCTGAAGCAGGTGGATGTCGCCGCCCGTCGCGGCGGCATGTTCGAAGCTTTTCCCGAGTTCGTCGAGAACGATGAGCAGGCCGCTCCGCTCGACCGCTTCGGCTTCGAGCATCTTGATCAGGGCGCGATCATCGGCCAGAGCGCGCGCAGCTTGTTCGTCCGACCAGCCGAGCGCGGCGCGGGCGCTGTCGACCAGATCGTTCAGAAGAGGCGCGCGTCGGCCAGTCAGCGCGATGGCTTTCCACGGGGCCCGCCCGGTGGGAAAGGCTTGTTTGAACTCCGCTGCAGTATCGACGCCGACGATCTCTTCGGCGAGCGCTTTTTGCGCCTTCGATCCGGCCACGAGATTGGCTACGAGGAGTGCGGCGCAGGATTTTCCGCCGCCGTACGGCCCGGTCCAGGTGAAGGCGCGCCTGTCCGTTTCGGTCAGGGCGAGGGTCATCGTCTGAAGCGCCTTGCGGACGCTTTCCTGCATTACATAGCCGCTCAGGGGCGGTGTGCCGTTCAGATCGGAATCGAGGCGGGCAGATAGGGCGAAGCGCCGCTCAACCGATACCTGTTTCGCCAGCGCCGTCATTCGCCGTCTCCCGCGCCAAACGATGCTGCGATCAGGGGCATGTCGTCGACAGCTCGAAGGAAGTTGACCTGGCGCAGGCCAGCGGTGTCCGTCCACTGGAATGCCCCTCGGGTAACGTCAGAAAGGCGGGTCAGGCGGGTCACGACGCTGTCCTCGTCCATCTTGAAGACCCGCCCGGGGCTGCCCGGCTCGTAGGCAATCGCTTCCACGGTCAAAGTTGGCGGTGACTTTTTCGCCGTCCAGAAGCGCGACAGATGGAGAGCGAAAATGCCATCCGGGAGACTCGGCTGCGGGCCGCGTACGAACTCATAACGGCCCGACAGGCGCGCTTCACGAATTAGCCCGAGCTCGGCCAGCAAGGGCTCGGCAGCGTCCTCGCCGCCGTCACCAGTGCGGCTGACATAGCTGCGGAGGAACACCTCGACATCACGCTTGATGGTCTCGGGGGTCGCCCGCGCGCCGTTATTGCGGGCAAGGTCGAGCATCGCCTCATTGAGCCCATCGCGGTCGAACTCCGCTTGGTTCAGGATGTTGAACGCGTAGTAAAACGTTGTGCAAGGCGTGGGCGTACCCGCGAGAATCGCGTGGATCAGCCAAAGCGTGGCGGACGATTCCAGAAATGGGTCGAGACCATCATCAGACAGGAGTCTGTGGGCGATCGCCGTCGGCGTGAAGTTTGACCCGGTCGGTACAATCATACCGCTCGCAAGCGCCCAATGGCGCATGGACATGACCATATTCTTGCCGATGCCGAAGCGGGCAATAGCGTCATGTTCCTGAAATGTTCTTCGCGGCGCGCCGTCGGCGCCTTCGGCGTCAGCGCGTACGGCGTCATAGGTCTTCTTCAGCCATAGAAGGCGCAGAGGAAATGTCTCATGACCGGCGAACTGCAGGCGAGACTCAGATTCGAGCCGCGTATTTCTCATGACGCGATCCTACTGGAGGATCGGTCCAGCGCGAAGCAATTTCTTCGCGAGCGGCGGCGGCGATCATCGTGGCTGCGCGGTCAATTTCGGCTTCAGTATTATATCGACCGCAATAAATCCGGATGCATTCCGAAGCCTGAGAGTTTGAGAGGCCTGTGGCTTTCAAAACGTGTGATGGGATTATTTGACCACTTGTGCATGCGGAGCCCTCAGCTAAGTAGACGCAGCCCTGAAGTCTACTGACGATCGATGATCCGGAGCATCCGTAGATCTGGATGTTCAAGCTGCCCGGCAAGCGATCCGCACCTTCGCCGTTAATTTTGAAGTCGACCTGAAAATTACGAAGCGCTACCACCAGGCGGTCGGCGAGACCCTTGCTGGCCTTCGCGTCAAGGATCAGTCTGTCGCGGGCCAGATCGGCTGCTGCGCCGAAGCCGACGATCAGGGGAACGGGCAAGGTTCCGGGCCGAATGCCTTGCTCTTGAGAACCACCGGCGAACAGAGGCAACGGACGTATCGGACAGGCTGAGGAGACGAATAGGGCGCCAACGCCCGCGGGACCGTACATCTTATGTGACGAGAGGCTGGCCAGATCAAAATCGGCGAGGTCGGTCGCGAGCTTTCCCGCCAATTGCGAGGCGTCAGTATGGGCCACGGCCCCAGACTTTCGAGCAATGGCCGCGATGGCTGCAAGTGGCTGCAGTACGCCGACTTCGTTGTTCGCCGCCATGATTGAGACGAGCAGTGTCGTGTCGTCGGTCAGGGAAGCCAAGGCCGCGAGGTCAACGACGCTGTTGGAATCCACGGGGACGTGTTGAACGTCGAACCCCTCGTGCGCGAGCTCGGCAGCGGATTCTAGAACGCTCTTATGCTCGATCGTGGAGACGAGAATCTTACGTCGCGGGTCGCCGCGCCGCCGGGCCGCCTTTGCCGTGCCCAGAAGAGCGATCGCGTTGGCTTCGGTGGCTCCGGACGTGAAGATGATCTCATTGGCGGAGGCGCCGACCAAGCCGGCTACTTGCTCGCGCGCCGTCTCGACAGCGGTCGCCGCCCGATGGCCGCCGCCGTGAGGGGAATGTGCGTTGGCTGCCTTGATGTGCCACCATTCTGACATGGCGGCCTCCGCCTCGGGCGCCAGCGGCGTCGTTGCGTGACCGTCCAGATAGATTGCGCTCGAAGCAGGGTTGGGGATGACAGACATCGCTGATTCCGACCGGGGTGGTCTCTCATAGCCTACCCGGTTGGACAGAAGCGGTCGCATCACAATCTGCCACCCGCAAATGAAGATCGCTTGGTGAGTCCCGACTGCAGCCGGGCCGTCATCGGAAATCCCGCGTCTTCGGCCTGATCGAGTCGATGTGCAGCTCGGGGATATAGATGTCCCGGGGTTTTGGCCGCGCGTCTCGCGGATCAGGCGTGCTGCCTCGGTAGACCTCATCGCCCCGCCCATGCGGCAGAGGAAAAGGGCTGCCCCGGTCGCCGACGGAGGCGAGCAGGTCCGAGCCGTTGTGAAGTCGGGTGGCCACGATGTGGACCACCTCGCCCTCGCGCTGTACCTTGCCGTCCACGATCAGGAGGCTGGCACCGAGGACGATCCGGCGCTGCTGTTCGTAAAGGCGGGGCCAGACGACCAGATTGGCGACGCCGGTCTCGTCCTCGATGGTGATGAACATCACACCCTTGGCGCTGCCGGGTTTCTGACGCACGAGCACCAGGCCCGCGACACGCGTGGTCCGGCCGTCGCGCATGCCCGTCGCGTCGGCGCAGGTCATGACATGACGTTGCTGCAGTTCCTCGCGAAGGAAGGTCACGGGGTGGTCGCGTAGCGTCAGGCCGAGATGGCTGTAGTCCTCGACGACATCGCGGCCCGGCGTCATGGGTCTCAGGTCCGGCGCCGGCTCGGGCAATTCCGGCTCGGTTGTCCGGGCCCTCGCATCTGCGGCGGCGAAAAGGGGCAGCGGTTCGGCCCGGAGCGCCTTGATCGCCCACAGGGCCTCGCGCCGCTCGAGCCCGAGCGAAGGCCGGAAAGCGTCGGCCTCGGCCAGACGAACAAGGCTGGAGACCGCGGCTCCAGCCCGACGCCAAAGGTCGTCGGCCGAGGCGAAAGGCTGATCCTCGCGGGCGGCGACGATGCGCGCCGCGTCCGCATTGGCGAGGCTTCGAACCATCCGGAAGCCCAGCCGGACCGCGTATCCGTCGCCCGCAGGCTCCAAGGTGCAGTCCCAACGGCTGGCGTTGACGCAAACGGGCCGGACCTCGACCCCGTGCTTCTGGGCGTCCCCGACGATTTGGGCGGGAGCATAGAAGCCCATCGGCTGAGCGTTCAGCAGGGCGGCGCAGAAGACGTCAGGGTGGTGGCATTTCAGCCAAGACGAGGCATAGGCGATCAGGGCGAACGAAGCCGCATGGCTCTCGGGGAAGCCGTACGAACCGAAGCCCTCCAGTTGGCTGAAGGTCTTCTCGGCGAACTCGCCGGCGTAGCCGCGCTCGACCATGCCGTTGATCAGCTTGTCCCGGAAGTGGCTGACCCCGCCGGTGAACTTGAAGGTCGCCATGGCGCGGCGGAGTTGGTCTGCTTCCGAGGCCGTGAAACCTGCGCATTCGATGGCGACCCGCATGGCCTGTTCCTGGAACAACGGCACCCCGAGGGTTTTTCCGAGCACCTTCTCCAGCTCGGGCTTGGGATAGACCACAGCCTCGCGACCCTCGCGGCGTCGGAGATAGGGATGGACCATGTCGCCCTGGATCGGACCGGGGCGGACGATCGCCACCTCGATCACCAGATCATAGAAGGTGCGAGGTTTGATCCGGGGGAGCATCGCCATCTGGGCGCGGCTCTCGATCTGGAAGACCCCCAGCGTATCCGCCTTGCGGATCATCGCATAGGTCTTGGGGTCCTCGGCCGGAATGGTCGCCAGATCGAGCGCGACCCCCTTGTGCTCGGCCAGCAGGTCGAAGCCCCGCTTCATGCAACTGAGCATGCCGAGCGCCAACACATCGACCTTCATGAATTTCAGGGCGTCGATATCGTCCTTGTCCCATTCGATGACCTGGCGGTCTTTCATGGCCGCCGGTTCGATCGGCACGAGGTCGTCGAGGCGATCATGGGTCAGCACAAAACCGCCCGGATGCTGGGACAGGTGACGGGGGAAACCGATCAGCTGTCGCGAAAGATCAAGGGCAAGCCGCAGACGGCGGTCCTCAAGGTTCAGGTTGAGCTCTTCGACATGCTTGTCCTCGACGCCCTCGCTGGAATAGCTCCAGACTTGGGAGGACAGGGATTTGATCAGATCCTCTGACAGGCCGAGCGCCTTGCCTACATCGCGCAGCGCGCCACGCGAGCGATAGCGGATCACGGTCGAGCACAGGGCCGCGTGATTGCGGCCATAGGTCTCGAAGATCCACTGCATGACGATCTCGCGCCGCTCGTGCTCGAAATCGACATCGATGTCCGGCGGCTCCTTGCGCTCCTGGCTGACGAAACGCTCGAACAGCAGGTCGTTTCGCTCCGGGTCGATCGAGGTGATCCCCAGCACGTAGCAGACGGCCGAGTTGGCCGCCGAGCCGCGGCCCTGGCAGAGGATATTCCGGCTTCTGGCGAACCGGACGATGGAATGGACGGTCAGGAAGTAGGGGGCGTAGGCGAGCTCGGAGATCAGCCGCAACTCGTGCCCAAGCGCCTTCCTGACCTTGTCGGGCAGGCCCTCCGGGTAGCGGTCTTGAGCACCCTCCCAGGTCAAATGCTCCAGCGCCTGCTGGGGCGTCATCCCGGGGAGGCAGGCCTCCTCGGGATACTGGTAGGCCAGTTCGTTCAAAGAGAACCGGCATCGGTCCGCGATCTCGAGGGTGCGCGCGAGCGCGTCCGGATAGCCGCGAAAGAGACGGTGCATCTCGGCGGCGCGCTTCAGATGTCGGTCAGCCGACCGCTCACGCTTGAAGCCCACGCCGTCGATCGTGCAGCCCTCACGGATGCAGGTGACGACGTCCTGCAGGATGCGCCGGTCTGGATGATGAAAGAGGACGTCGTTGGTGACGACCGTCGAGACGCCGGTCTCGATGGCCATATGCGAGAGTTCGTGGAGCCGCATCTGATCGCGTGGGCGCCGCCGCAGGCTCAGGGCGACATAGGCGTTCGCGCCGAACAGGGTTCGCAGTCGTTCAAGCCGACGTCGCGTTTCCGCATTGGCCCGGTCAGCCGAAAGCACGGCCACCAGACCTTCGGCATAGTCGCTGAGGTCCTCCCAGCCGAGCAGACAGTTGGCCTTGCCGCCGCGACGCTTGCCCAGCGAGAGCAGGTGGCACAGGCGGGAGCATCCGGCCCAAGGTCTCGACCAGATCGGGCGGAAGGCGCAGGGCGATGATCGGCAAGGGGCCGATCGTTTGCCCGATCTCGCCTTCGCCGACGATCGGGCAGGTCGATCTGTATCGGGCGATGGCGTGAGCCGCGCCATAGGTCGGAGCCACGACGGCGCGCGCGGCGACGCCGACGGCCGCGAGCCGGGTCTCCATATCGGCGACGAGCCCGGTTTCGCCGCCCTTCAGGTGCACCGCGCCTGTCGCATCGATCGCCAGGCCGTCCGGGGCGTTAGCGGCGCAGACCGGCGCGTAGTGGCGAAGCGCCCACAGGGCCATCTGATTCAGCGCGGCCTCGTCGCCGAGCCGATCGGCATCGAAGGGCTCGAGGCCCGGGACCAGGGCATGGGCCTGGCTCGCCGCCATCCCTGATCTCAGTCCCAGCGCACGGGCGGCGGGATTGCTGGCCGTGACGACGCGACGGCGGCGGTCACGTCCGACCAGAACGATCGGGGCCTCAGGCGGCGGCGCGGCGTCGCCCAGCCGCCGGCGCAACCGATCGATTGGCCAGTTCGGCAGGTACAGCGAGACGACCCTCTTCATCACAGGCTTCCAGGGAGAAATCGGCGCAGTCGCCGGCGCGACAGCGGATCAGTTCGACGAACCACCGGGGCCGGCCGACGCCGGGGGCGGGAAGGGGAGAGGACGGTTGCGGCGTTACTCGCCAGCGCGTGACCGCTGCGGTGGGCTGGCCAAAATCGGCAGCCTCCGCCGCCCTGCGCCATCGGCGAACGGCGATGGCGGTGACCCCGGACCCCTCGGCGGCGAGTTGCAGCCGCCGGGAGGCGGTCATCGACAGCCGGGCGACCTCGGCCACCACGGCGCCCAGGCCCCCATGGCGTAGCCCCTCCTCGAAACAGGCGAGGAGGCTCTTCTCGTCCCCCGCCTCGAGGTAGAGGATCCGGTCCGGATCGAGACCGACCTGCTTCAGCGCGGGCGCAAAAAGGTCAGGTCGCGTGACGCACCAGAGGACCTGTCCGGGCAGCCGCGCCGCGATGCCCGCGGCGAAGAGCGCAGCGGCGGCCCCATCGACCGCCCCCTCGCCGCCGCCGGCGACCTCATGCAGCGCGCCGAGCGCCAGCCCGCCTTGCGGCAAAGCCGCGTCGAGGGATGAGACGCCGAAGGGCAGGACCCCTGCGCGCGGTCGTCCAGCCGCCTCGAGACCTTCTATTCGTGCGCGCAAGGCCGCAAGCTCGGCGACAGGCCGGGACTGCATGGACGGCCTCCTTTCCGAGGTCTGTAATGTTCCTGTTATGTTCTGGTTCTCATTTCGGGGCAGAGTCAACGGCGATGGCGTCTTATCCCCTCTCGAATAGGGTGAGCCCTTGGGGCCGTTTCGCGTTGTGACGTTCAGGCAATGACGTCGGCGCGGCCGTGGAGACTGACGACAGTCGCAGCAGACGCGTTCGGACGGCTCGAAGAGGAAGCCAGCCATGTGCAATGAATATCAGCTGATCCTGCCCTTCGACGACGTGATCGAGACCTTCAACCGGAACGGGGACCGGCTCGTGTTCCCGGGCGGCATGCCGAACTTCGGACCGATGGCTTCGATCCGGATCGGCGATCGGTCGCCGGTCATTAGCCTGGGGCCTAGCGGCGCTGAGCTGACGCTCACGCCCTGGGCCTGGCGTTCACCACAAGGGCGACCGGTCTTCAACTTCCGATCGGACGATCGGTCTTTCGCCAACAGCGCCCGGTGCCTGATCCCGGCGGACGGCTTCTTCGAGTTCACCGACGCGGAACCCGGGCAGAAGAAGAAAACGAAGTGGCGGTTCCGCCTGGCGGGCGCGCCGCTGTTCTGGGTTGCGGGTATCGTGAAGGACGGAGCCTTCGCCATGCTCACCACCGAGCCGGGACCGGATATCGCCCCCTATCATGACCGGCAGATCGTCGTGTTGCGTCCCGAGGACGGTGCGGCCTGGCTCTATCTTCAGAAGCCCGAGGCGGAACTGTTGCGGGCGTTGCCCGCAGGGCGCCTCGACGTCGAGAAGGTCTTCCCGGTCGCGGCCTGAGGTCGCGTGGAGGCACGCCGTCTGATCGGCGTGTGACAGACCTCGGGGCTTTAGAGCCGTGGAAGGCCAACGTCTCTGTCCTTGATGCGCCAGCCGGCGCGGCCTCTCGAATGGGCGGATCTGACCGAAGCCCTGTCGGCTGGACGCAACCGCGCGCTCGACTTTCTTCCCCGGCCTGACGGCCTTCCTCGCGCAACAAGAAAGTCTCCCCTGCCGTCCTCCGCTTCGCTGCGGGGTCTCGCAAGCGCTCGACCTGCGCGCCGCCCGGTCCCCGGTCTCCCGATCGCCATCGAGGCCGCGGCAGGCGTGGCCCGAAGCAAAGGAGAGACTGACATGGCTACCATCGGCACCTTCACTGCCCAAGGCGACGGCTACACCGGGTCGATCAAGACCCTCACCCTCAACGTCAAGACTGCGGTCCTGCGGCCCAACGAGAAGAGCGACGACAAGGCCCCCGACTTTCGCATCTTCGCCGGCCAGACCGAGTTCGGCGCCGCTTGGAAGAAGACGAGCCAGCAGAACCGCGACTACCTCTCGGTCAAGCTCGACGATCCCAGCTTCCCGGCCCCGATCTACGCTTCCCTGGTCGAGGCCGACGGCGGGCACAGCCTGATCTGGTCCCGCTGACCCAGCCCGGCGGCGCGCCCCGCGCGCCGCCGCCTTTTCTTCCAACTTCATTCGAGGAGGTCGCCGTGACGCGCCCGAACGAACCCGCTCGCCCTGACATCCACACCCGCATCACCAACCAGATCCTCGCCCAGCTCGAAGCCGGGGTCAGGCCCTGGATCCAGCCCTGGACCTCGACCGGCAATGTCAGCCGTCCGCTCCGGCACGACGGCACGCCCTACAACGGCATCAATGTCGTTCTGCTCTGGTCCGAGGCCGCCAGTCGGGGGTTCACCGCCCCGACCTGGATGACCTTCCGCCAGGCGCTCGCACTTGGAGGGCACGTCCGAAAGGGAGAGCGTGGATCGACTGTGGTCTACGCCAACACCCTGGTTCGCACGGAGACGTCGGATGCCGGCGAGGAGGCGACCAGCCGCATTCCATTCCTCAAGGCCTATACGGTCTTCAACATCGACCAGATCGAGGACCTACCCAAACGGTATGCGCCGCAACCGCAGCTCGCGATCAATCCGGAGGTGCGGATCACCGAGGCAGAAGCCTTCTTCGCCGCGTGCCGGGCTGACATCCGCCATGGGGGCGGAATGGCCTTCTACTCGTCCGGACCGGACATCGTGCAGATGCCGCCGTTCGAAAGCTTCCGTGACGCCGAGAGCTACTACGCCACCCTCGGTCATGAGATGACCCACTGGACCCGGCATTCCAGCCGCCTGGATCGCGACTTCGGTCGGCAGCGTCATGGCGACGAAGGCTATGCCCGCGAAGAGCTGGTCGCCGAACTCGGCGCCGCCTTCCTATGCGCCGACCTGGGTCTCGCTCTTGAGCCTCGGGAGGACCACGCCGCCTATCTGGCGTCCTGGCTGCAGGTGTTGCGTAACGACAAGCGTTTCATTGTCTCCGCCGCCGCCCATGCGCAAAGGGCAGTCGATCATCTCCACGGTCTGCAACCCGGAGCGGCGTGAGCCGACAGGGACGCGACGCTCAGGCGTCGCGCCCCTGATCCTCGCTGTCGCCGGCGATGAAGGCGTCAAAGAGCGCCGTATACTCCGGATGCCAGCGCGAGAGCGGCGGCCGGTTGTTGATGATGTCGCCTGCCGCCCAGGCGATGCGCTTCTCGTCGAGGGCGCGATCGACATCGTTGTCCGGGCACAGGATGTAGAAGTCACCCAGGGTCAGACTCTCCAGCATGAAGTCCATGGTCTGATCGGCGCTCCAGGCGGCGGCCGGTTTCTCCGTCCGCGCTCCGACAGTCAGACCCGTGAAGACATAGCCGGGGATCAGCAGGTGCGCCGAGACCTGGCAGTGCGGCGTGTTGCGAAGTTGGTGTTCCAGCGCTTCGGTATAGGCCTTCACTCCGGCCTTTGAGACGTTGTAGGCCGGATTTCCGGGTGGGGTGGTGATGCCCTGTTTCGAGCCCGTGTTGATGATCAGGCCGGGCCGACGACGCGCGATCATATTCGGCGCGAAGACCTGACACCCTTCGATGACCCCCCACAGATTGACAGCCATGAGCCGACGCCAGTCGTGGTTCGGGCCGAGGGCGTCCGTGGCGATCTGGATGGCGGCGTTGTTCATCAGGACGTCGGTCCGCCCAGACGGTCGGCCACCGTGCGTTCCAGATTTTCGAGGGCGGCGCGATCGGAGACATCGGTCTCGATCGCCAAAACGTCCGCGCCCATCACCGCCTCTGACCGAATGGCGCGCGCCGCCTGACCGAGCCGGTCTGCGCCCAGGTCAGCGATGCAGACAGTGAGACCGAGACTGGCGAACCGACGCGCGGCGGCCAGGCCGATGCCGGACGCACCGCCCGTGATCACGGCGACGGCGCCGGGTTCCAGGGCGGCGTGAGGCATGGCGGACTCCTTGGAGAATGGGGGGCGTCATCATCGATGAGCGAGGCGTAGATTCGGAGCAAGGCGCTAGGGTTTTCCCGCCAGGCTGGGGCGCCATCAGGCGGCGGGCGAGCGGCCGGATTCGGTCGCCGAGGGGAGGGCGGGTCGCACCGGAGGCCTACGGGGCGAAGGATGTGAGGGTCTAGGGCAGGATAGGCTTTGCGCCGGCATTGTCAGACAAGCGACCGCCCTCATGGACCGCCTCACCGTTCGCCTCTCGCCCGACCTGGCCCGCCGTTTCGACGCTGCGGCGGCCGTACAGGGCGGTCGGTCGCGGCTGCTGCGTCGGCTGATCGAAGGCGCTGCACAGGCCAGTCTTCCTACGGCCGAGACGGCCTCTGTGAGCCCGTTCAGCGCCAAGCTGACCTTGAGGTTGGGCGTCGACGACCTTGGCTTGCTGGAGGCAGCTGCAGCGGATGCGGGCCTGTCTCGCACACAGTGGGCGGTCGCTCTGATCCGCCGTCGACTTTATGATCGACCCCAGCTGACGCCATCCGACGCCTTGGCCTTCATCGGCATCCAGCGCGAGCTCCGGCGCATCGGGGTCAATGTCAATCAGATCGCCCGGGCGCTGAACACAGCTGTTCTCGAAGGCAAGGTCCTCGAGCTTGAACTGGCTCAATTGGATGCCTTCGCCGCCGAAATCCGGGGTCATTTGTCCGGGCTCCAGGAAGCGTTTCGCGGCAATCTCGATTACTGGTCCGACCGCTGATGACCGATTTCATCCAGGTCCGAGGATTCGAGGACGCCATCCGTTCGCCGGTCCGGCCGAAACGCGCACGCATCACCGATCGCGCGACCGTGGCGTCGAGGTCGCGGGCGGACATGGCTCCGCGCGCCCGACTGGACCGGATCGCGCGCCGCGTCCCGGAGGTGATGGTCAAGATCACAGGGCGAACTAAGGATGGGGGACATCTCGCTGCCCACCTCGCCTATATCTCCCGCAACTCCGCACTGCCGCTTGAGGGACCCGACGGGGAACGGCTCGAGACCCGCGAGACGGTGAGAAGCCTTGCGGCCGACTGGATGGCGGAGTTGGAGGCCGATCCTCGGCGACGCAAGGATGCGTCCGTCAGTCTCTCGATCGTGCTCAGCATGCCGCCTGGAACCGACCCGTTCCGGATGCACGACGCGTCCCGTGCGTTCGCAACCCGAACCTTCGGCGAGACCCATCCCTATGTGTTCGCCTTCCATACCGACGAGCGGCATCCGCACGTTCATCTGACGGTGCGCACCCTGGGCCATGACGGCCGCAAGCTGAATCCACGCAAGGCGGATTTGGAGCAGTGGCGCCAGATTTTCGCGGCTGTCCTTCGTGATCGAGGTGTGGAAGCAGAGGCGACACCGAGGCGCGCGCGGGGTGTGGTTCGCAAGGCGGAAGTTGGAGCTGTCCGGAGAATGCGGGATCGTTTCGACAAGGGGCAGGGGGCTCCTGCGAAGGTCGAGATCGGTGTGGTGAAGGCGGCGCTCGAGCAGCCGCGCCGGCAGCCATGGACTGAAGCGATCCGCGAGCGGCAGTCTGCGGTGCGGAAGTATTTTGTCGCCCAGGCTGTCGCACTCTCGCGCTCCCCGGAGGCAGACGATCAGCGCCTGGCCAAGACCCTCGAGACCTTCGTCAAAACCATGCCGCCGGTCGAGACGCGACAGGAGGTGTTAGCCAGGGAGATCGAGGGCCGGGCCGGCAAGGCGACGGCGAAGGACCGCGAGCCGATCCGGCGCCGGTGAACGCTCGGCGGAGCGTGACCGGGTGTTTTTCGCTGTGGGAATCCACTTGGCAGAGCTGAGGGGAACGGGTCAGCTATCGTCGAAGTCTGGATCGCGCCAGGAGCAGACTTCGGCAAGGCGCGACAAAGCCGACGTTGAAGGTCCCGACACTTCCCAATCATCAGGCATCCCGTTAAGGCGAAGCCGTGCAGTCTTCTTCATGTGAGCAATGGTCGCTGACGCGGTCGCTGGCGTTCCTCGCCGCGATCTTCGCGATCATGCTCGGGTCGCTGCTGCCGTCCACGGCGTTGGCGGTAGGCTCGGCCACGACGGTGATGCTGTGTTCGGGTGACCGGATGGTGGTCGCCTTGGACGCGGACGGTCGCCCGACCCCGGACGAGCCCGCGCCGCTGGATGCCATGAAGTGTCCGCTGTGTGTGTTGGCGGGGACCGCTACGCCGATGTTGCCCCCGCCCGAACTGGGTGATGTAGTTCAAGCGCCGGTCATTCATGCCCCGAAGACGCATCCTCTCCGGGTGGCGCAAGACGCTGAGCCGAGCCCCTGGACGAGAAGACTCCCCCCTCCGACGGCGCCGCCCGCCGCCTGATCGAACACGTCCGAACGCCGCCTGCCCGGCGGCTTACGTCTTTCCGATCAGGATCATTCTCCCATGCGTCTCAAGACCTCCGCTGCGCCCCTGGCGCTGCTTCTCGCCGCTTGCGCGGCCCCCGCCTTCGCCCAGACTGAACCTGCCGTCCAGACCGCGCCCAGCTGGATCGGCGAGGTGGTCGTTACGGGCGCCCGGCAACGCTACGCCTCGCCTGACAGCACTTCGGCCACCCGCACCGACACGCCGCTGATCCAGGTCCCTCAGTCGGTGCAGGTCCTCACCAGCAGCCTGCTGGAAGAACAGGGCGTTCGCCACCTGTCCGACGCGCTGGTGAACGTCTCCGGCGTGACGGCCACCCAGCCGCAGGAGGTGCTGTTTACCCCGCCCCTGTTGCGCGGCTTCCCCGGTGAGGTTTATGTTGATGGCCTGCCTATCTTCGGCGGCAACCAGCAGGCGTTTGATCCTGCCGGTCTGGTCGGCATCGAACGGATCGAGGTGCTCAAGGGACCGAGCTCGGCCCTGTACGGCGGCGGTCTGGGCTCGCCCCTCGGTGGCCTGATCAACATCGTGACCGAGCGGCCGGAAGACACCTTCGGCGGCTATTTCGGCGTTCGCGCGGGCAGCTTCTCGACCTGGAACCCCTTTGGCAGCGTGAACATACCTCTGGCTGAAGGCGTGGCTGCGCGGATCTCGGCGGAGTACCAGAGCAGCGAGAGCTGGATTGATCAGGTCGAGGGCGAACGCTGGACCATCAAGCCCAGCCTGTCCGTCCAGCTCGGCCCGGACACGGAGCTGCTGTTCCAGGCCCAGATCAATCGCAACAGTCAGCTGGAATACTCCGGCCTTCCGGCGGAACAGGCCCTCGCGGGCGAAATCGACCGTAACGCCTTCCCGGGCGCGCCAGTGGGCCAACCCCACACGCGCATGGAAAACCATCTTGAGACCGTCACTCTGCGTCACGCCTTCAGCGATAACGTCAAGCTGACGGTCACCGGGCGCTACTACGACAGCGAGGTGGTTGAGGCTGGCAGCTTCGTCTTCCCGGCGATGTACGCCCCCGATCCCGCCACGCCGACTGTCTATCTCATCCTGCCGATGAACATGTTCACCACAACCAGGGAGGGCGCGCTTGACGCGAACCTGCAGATCGCGGCGAACGCCTTCGGCGGCGATCACCGGATTCTCGTCGGGGTCAGCTACGACCACACCAAATTCTATTCCGGCATGGCCTTCACCGGTATTCCGGTCGGCGAGATCGACCTTGCGAACCCGACCTACACCCTGCCCTTCGGTCCACTGGAGCCGATGGGCATGGCGCAGACGGATCGCTATCAGACGTCGGCGATCTATGTGCAGGATCAGGTCAGCTACGGTCGGCTTCACCTGACCGGCTCGCTGCGCCTGACCCACCTCAACTTCAAGGAAGCCGAACAGGGCACGGACGAGAGCTACAACCACCTGTCTCCCCGGATCGGGGCGACGTTCGAGGTCGCGCCCGGCATCGCCCTCTATGCGGGCTATGCTACGGCGTTCCGCGCGCCGTTCGGCTTCATCGGCTTGGAGACACCCGAGCCCGAAACCTCTGAAAACGTTGAGGGCGGCGTGAAGCTGGCCATGACCCGTCTGGGTCTGTCCGGCACGGTCGCTGTCTTCGAGCAGACCCGCGATAACGTCGCCACGCCGGACCCGAGCAATCCGCTCTTGTCTGTCCAGACCGGAACCCAACGGGCGCGTGGTCTGGAGGCCGATTTCATCTGGGAGCCGACGCCCGCCTTCTCGCTGCTGGCTAACTACGCTTACACGGACGCTGAAGTGACGCGGGATAACGCCCTGCCGGTCGGTGATGCGCTGCCCCGTATTCCGAAGAACAGCGGGCGGATCGCCGCGCGCTATCGCGTGCTGGACGGCGCCGCCGCCGGGCTGTCGTTCGGTGCAGGCGTCACCACCTTCGGAGCCCGTCAGGACACCCTGCCGAACTCCGTCTGGGTGCCGGGCTACACCACCGTGGACGCCCAGGCCGCCTACGACTTCGGGCGGGTCACGGTGGAGCTGTCCGCAGTCAATCTGACGGACGACGACGCCTTCGACACCTACCAGTATTTCGGGTTCCCGGTGGTCATGCCCACTCAGCCCCGGTCGGCGTTTGTCACGCTGAAGACCCGTTTCTAGGGACGTGCAAATGAGCAGCACCCTCGGCCTTCCATTCGCGGTCGCGGCTGTCAGCTCGCTTCTCGCCACCTCCGCCCACGCGGCGGGAGTAGCAGGAAGCGACCCGGTCGCGCACCTTTCCACTACGGCGACGGCAGCCTGCGACGCCCTGTCGGGCCGTGAGATCGGCGGATCGACCCTCGTGACAACTTTGGTGGCCGCAACCGAGGCGGCTCCGACCTACTGCAAGGTCAGCGGTACGATTGCGCCGAAACTGAATTTTGAAATCCGGCTGCCCCAGAGCTGGAACGGCAAGCTCTATTACGGCGGTGGCGGTGGCTACAACGGGGTCATGCCGGAACTGGTCGTCGCGCCTCTCGTGCAGGGCTACGCCCAGGTGGTCAGCGACTCCGGTCACCAGGACCCGACCGGAATGTCAGCCGCCTTCGTAGACGGCGACCCGCACGCTGCCCGTCTGTTCGGCAGCGAGGCGGTCCCGACGGTCATGACGACCACCCTTCAGATCATCTCCACCGCCTACGGCGCGCCCCCGTCCCGATCCTATTTCGAAGGCTGCTCTACCGGAGGCCGCGAGGCCCTGATGGCGGTCCAACGCAACCCGGACCTCTTCGACGGCGTGATTGCCCGGGCACCCGCCTTCAACTGGGTCGGCTTTATGGGCGCGTTCCATACGACGGCCCGGGCGGCCGCCGAACCGGGCGCCGCCTTCGGCCCGGCCAAGGCGGCTCTGCTGGCGCGGCATGTGCGCAACGCCTGCGATGGTCTCGACGGTCTCGTGGACGGTGTGGTTTCCAATCGCGCCGCCTGCACGCCCGAGGTCATCGGTCTTGCGGCCTTGCGCTGCGCCGATGGCGGGGACGCTGGAGACATCTGCTTGTCAGACCCGCAGCTCGCCGTGGTGAGATCATGGACGGCCGATGTCGTCTTCCACGGCGCCAGAGGGGTTTACGCCAGCAGGGGATATCCGCTTTCTGGCAACGAGGACGATCCGGCCGGTTTCGGGCTTTGGGTCACCGGAAACGGCGACGTACGCCAGAGCGGCTACTTCGTCATGCAGGACAGCACGGTCCAGTATTATCTGGCGAAGGATTTGACCGCCGACTCGCTCGCCTACGCGCCTTGGGACCGTAACCCCGAAGCGCTGGACGAAATGGCTGCGCTCAACGACGCGACTGACCCGGACATCCGCGCCTTCATTGACGGTGGCGGAAAGCTGATCGTGTGGCAGGGCGGATCGGACGCCGCAGTGAGTGTCAACTCAACGATCAGCTACATGACGACGATGGAGGCCGCTGTTGGTACAGCCCGCGCCGAAGCTGGAACGCGGTTCTACGTCGCGCCGGGCGTAAACCACTGTGGTGGCGGCGCGGGCCCTGACCAGACTGATCTACTGCTGGCCCTCGACCAGTGGGTCATGGACGTAGCCACGCCGGAGACCTTGGTCGCTCAGAAGATCGAAATAGCCAACAAGCCGGGCAGGTCCATGCCACTCTGCCGTTACCCTCGTTACCCACGATTTGCAGGGCGCGCCGAAGACCTTGATGCAGCTAAGCTCGCCTCCAGTTTCAACTGCGATAGGTCGATTTCAGCCGAGCCATAGAAACGTGGGCTGGGCTCGGAAGCGGACATCACCAAGCGCGGCTATGAGTCAAAATCAGCCAATCCAAAGCCTAACTTGAGCGAGGGCTCAGGTACGCTCTAATCTCGACCCCGATTACCTCGTTCCGGTTGGCTGCGGCTCTCTCGTGGATGGTGCGACAGGCCTGGGATCACTTCCATGGCGCGGTCGTAGACCCGCTCGATCAGACGGGCCTGGGCTGCCGGATCGGTCACCAGGCGGCGAACTACGACAGCGGCGTCTTTCAGGCGCTGCTCCGGTGACGGTTTCGATGGAGCAGCGGGCTGGTCGGGTCGGTCAGGCGAGAAACGCTCTCCCGCGGACTGCCTGTCACGGTCCCGCGGCTGATAGCCTTTGACGTCCATGCCGATGGTTTTGGCCTGTATCCAGGCTTCTCTGCGGAAGGCCTCATCTCCGGAAACCCGGACTTGGGTCCAGCCCCTGTGCTGCGCAATCCTGAGCATGTCGGCGACAGTATCGGGGTAGGCCTGGCTCGTGACCAGCCGTTTGCCTTCATCGCGGAACATTGGGTCTGTAGCACGATGGTCCCGATAGAAGCGTTCGGGCCGTCCCTGGCGGTCGCGTTCGATCAGATACCGATCCAGCAGGGACGCCGGAACTTCCCCCTTGGTCGTGGAGCGTGAGGCGGTTCTGGCTTGGGGGGACGGCGAGACAGTGTTCTGAGGGGCGGGGTCTGTCGACATCGACCTGGGCGCTTTCATCTGTCTGCTCCGAAATCCCGCTCAGAGGCCGCCACCGCATCGACCATACGATCGAGCCACTCCGCGACCGCGTCTTCTGACGCGCCGATCTCGGGTGGAGGGCAGCCTTGGGCGGAAAAGCTTTGGACGATGGCGTCGTAATCCATGTCAGAAATCTCCCTGGAGAGTGGCGACGCGTCGGGGTTCGGAGCGGCGTCGATGGCGAGGTCGGCCACGGTGGCCGCTACAACGGCGGGCTGCACGGGCGCTGGCTGTTGCCGCCGGCTGAAGCGCCTATCGCGGTAGAAGACGATCTTCGAGGCGCGCACCGGCGCGACGCCCGCCTTGAGCACGATGAGTGTGCGGGTCGGCATCTGCATCAGCTCCTGCGGAAGCATCAGGGCGCGGCGTTGATCCGACGCCGTCGTGCTACGGCGGCCGGAGCCGAGACCCATCGGCCGGCTGCGGCTCTTGGAGACGACCGTCGAATATCCAAGCCGTTCACTGAGCTCCTGAGCGATCTTCAGTTCCTTGGGAGCGAAGACGACTTCGATCCCGCAGTTGGTCATGATCTCGTCAGCAACCTCGGGGCCGTACAGGCCGCGAAGTTGCGAAGGGCTCTGGATGACGGGAAGGAGCCGAAAGCCATAGCCGGCGAGATAGGAGAAGGCATGCGCCAGAACGGGCGCGCGGCCGAGACGGGCGAACTCGTCCAGGAGAACGAGCACCGGCTTGTCTTCAGGACCGACGAGCCTTCGGCTGTTGAGATCGACCAACTGCTGAAACAGGAGACTGTAGAGCGGGGCGACCCTGACCATATTGTCGGGGGAGGCGCCGAGATAGAGCGAGATGCGCCCCTGACGCAGGTCCCTGAGATCGAAATCACTGGCCGTCGTGGCGGCGTCGACGGTGGGGTTGAGCCACAGCCCCATCCGGCTGGTGATGGTCTGCCGGATCGAGGCGAAGGTGTTTTCGCTGGAGCCACAAAAATCCTCCAGCGCGGACCTGCAGCCGGCCGACAGGGGGGCGTCGGTTTGGCCTCTGATCTTGATAATCTCCGGAAAGCGGCTTCGCGCATCGCCCCGCGTCAGCTGGCGGAAGATCTCACCGATGGAGAAGGCGAGGGCCGGTGTTTCGGCGACATAGGCGCCGACCCCGATGAAGCCGGTGCGAGCGGCTTCCGACCAGAATGGGTCCGCGTGATCGTGTCCCGGAAAGAGCATGACGCTCATCCGCTGCAGCTCATCGAGGACGGCGATGGTTTGCGACCGGTCAATGTGGCCGAGGGGATTGAACCGCGTCGTTCGGCCGTCGAGCGCCAAGGGATCGAAGAGCAACACCTGCTGTCCGGCTGCGGCCCTGAACCCCGCCGTCGCCTCGTAATTTTCGCGCTTGATGTCCAGCACGACGACCGAGCCGGGCCAGGTCAGCAGGTTGGGAATGACGACGCCCACGCCCTTGCCGGTGCGCGTCGGGGCATAGAGCATCACATGGTCGGAGCCGCCAGAGATCAGAAAGTCGCCGCCGGTCTGTCCGAGAAGGATCCCTTCGCGCGCCCGCAGGCCGGCCGCCTTCTGATCCGAACGCGACGCCCATCGCGCTGCGCCGTGCAAGGCGCGCCTCTGATTGAGCGCGACGGCTGTGGCGATAAGGATGATCGCAAGGCCGCTGATCAGGATGCCGATGCGGAGCCAGCGCTGAAGGTCCGGGTCATGGCGATAGTACCAGAGCCAGGCCGGGACCCGGACCAAGTCGATGTCGGGGGAGAGGCGGTTTACCCCGGCCAGCGCGATCAGGACCGTGCCGATCGCGCCCAGGGCCAGGAGACAGGAGATCCCGGTCCCAATCAGGGCGGCCTTAGCGGCCGGGCCGGCGTTTTCGAGCCGGGTCATGCCAGACCTCCGTCAATCGAAAGCGGCCGTCGACCTTCTTCATCTGCACAACCACGTCGATGAGCAGGTGCAACAGGGCCCGGATGTCGTCGCGCGGCAGATCGCGCCCCCCTTCGGATTCTCGGACCAGCAAGGTCAGCTGTTCGAAGGCGAGGGCGGCGGAATCGGCGTGGACCGTCGTGATCGAGCCGGGATGGCCCGAGTTGACGTTGCGAAGATAGAAGAAGGCCGTTCCGTCGCGGAGTTCCTGCAGAAGGATCCGATCCGGCCGCATCCGCAAGGCGCTCTCGAGCAGGCTCTTGGCGGTCACCTGCGCCAGACCCTGGCCTTCCTTGGAATACGTCAGGTGGACGACGTTGCGGTGGGGCACGACGAACTCGCGGGTATCCTCGATCGTCAGCAGACGCTCGTGTTCGGGAATGATCTTGACGAGTCCCTTGGCGAATGTGGTCTTGCCGGAACCCGTCGCGCCCGAGATCAGGATGTTGCGCCGGGAGACGACCGCCAGACGGAAGAAGGCGGGCCAGTCGCCGGCGGCCTTCAAGGCAGTGAGTTCGGCATCGATGGGATCGGCGGCGGCCGCGTCATCCGTCAGGACGCCGTCGAACAGACCCGTGGCCGCGAAGTCTTCCAAGCCGATATGACGGCGGGATGGTTTTCGGATGGTCAGCGAGACGGTTCCGGGCGGTGCGGCGGGGGGCAGGACGATCTGGCACCGCTCGTCGCCGGGCAGGGCGGTCGAGCAGATCGGGTGTGCGTCGCTGACATCCTGTTTGGTGAAGGCGGCCGCAGCGACAGCGAGCGTTCTCAGCCAGGCTTCGGTGAGGATCGGTTCCTCGTGCCATCGCCACTGACCTCCCTGCTCGATCCCGACCTCTCCCGGCCGGTTGACGACGAGTTCCGTAACATCGTCCGGCGCGAGCAAGGCCTTCAGCGGTGCGAGGTAGTGGTCGAGGACGGCGGTGTCGTTCATCGCCGCGCGCTCAGCCGATAGACGCCGGAGAAGTTGAGGTCCTGAGCCACGAAGATGGAGACTTCCGAACCCTGCGCCTTGCGGAGCGTCGCAGGGATGCCGACGGAACTCTGAAGGGCGACGCCGGCGGCGTCGGAGGGAACCCGCGCGGTGCTTCGGGCCGCATCGTCCTGGCCGACTGCGGCATAGAGACCGTCGTCGACCAGAGACAGGAGCAGCGCTCCGCCGAACCGGTCCCAGAAATGGCTGTCTATCCGGCCATCGAACCCGGCACGGCCCAGAGCATCCGAGGCCGGGGAGGCGAGGGCGATTGTGACGCCCTCCGGCGTGACGGCCCGGGTCCACAGGATGAACAGTCGTGTCCGCCCTTGCTGCAGACCGCCCTGATACTCGCCGAGCACGCGGGTGCCCCGTTCCATCAGGATGACCGTCCCGCTTTCGGAATAGATGTCACGCGGAAGAATGCAGCTGACGTAGCCCGGTGTCGCGCTGTCCATCGCTGTCTGAAGTACGCAGGGCAGGCTGGCTCCGGCGGTCAGAAGCAGGTTCCGATCGGCCAGGACCCCGGCGCGGGCCTCGCCGATCGCTGAGGATTGCCGAAGGGCATCGAGAGGGCGGACCTGCCCCCCGGAAGGCGCGGGCGGGGCCTGCGTTAGGCTCGTCGGAGACGCCGACGCCGGAGCACCGGGGCTTCCCCCGGGGCGGCTGTAGGCGAGAACCGGCGCGCGCTGCGCATTCTCCGCCAGGGCGCGCCGGCGGTCGGCTGGTGAGGGGCCTGCCGATGTCGGAGTGGTTGAGCCTTCGAGTGCGGGTAGTTGCTCTTCATCTGCGGATAGCGTCGGTGCTCCGGGCATCTGCGCCGGATCGGTCAGGAGCGGCGGCGCGGTTTCGCGCCGGGCAGGCTCGAAGGGCACGACCTGTCGGGCGGGCTCGCTTGCGGCTGCGGTCCCGTCCGGGTCTCGATCGCCACGATCCCAGGTCGCGAAGAGAAACGCGCCGCAGCCGAGGCCAAGGGCCGCGAGCGTGACGAGTTTGGAATTGCGTGAGCCGAACCGTCCGGCAATCGGCGAGATGCCGCGATCCGCAGCGGGAGCTGTGGGCCGGGGGACCTCTCTCGTCGCCGCATCGGGTTCAGGGGCGTCGGGTTGAGGCTCTTGCGGGATCATGGGTGTGCTCCGTCCGACAGACTGCGTTCGACATGTGGCGACGACGTCCCGGACCCG
The DNA here is from genome assembly GCF_016463485.1 of Brevundimonas sp. Lineage (GTDB taxonomy): Bacteria > Pseudomonadota > Alphaproteobacteria > Caulobacterales > Caulobacteraceae > Brevundimonas. Next base: position 20,256 of record NZ_JAEMRD010000006.1, on the reverse strand, counting down.
GTGGAAACGCCACGCGGATCGAAGGCTTCGTTAAAGATGCACAGAACGGCGCGTCCCCTACGCAGCCGAAGGCCCGGGCTCACGGCGTGGATGACGACGAACTCACCCCTGACGTCAAAGGGCACGAGGCTCTCCTCGCCCTCTGCCGAGACAGAGAAGATCGCCGGGATGGGCTGGGACGCGGGAAACCTGAGGACGGTGAAGCGGCCGTTGTCGCTGACCTCGCTGGGCTGGAGCTCTGTCGCGCCCTGGACGCTGTAGGCGAGATTACGAGGCCCCTCGACAGCGCCCTGTTCGAGCGCCAGATCGACGAGACGGCTCTCGATCGCCTCGGCGGCGATTTGAAGTGAGGCGACCGCTGCCGCCTGCACGTCCGCCGGATAGCGAAAACGCATCTGGTAGGCGATCGCAGACCGGTCACCGGGATCGCGGGCCGCCAGTTCAAAAGCGTAATGACGCGACAGGCCGCGGCGGTCCGTGACCACCAGCAGGTTGGTCGCCTGCAGCCGTTCGCGTGGCTTCAGAAACAGAACCGAGCCTTCGGCGGCGATTTCCCAGCTGACGCTATCGCCCACCGCGACGTGGCGAATGACCTCGTCGGCGCCGAAGACGATCTGGGTCGCGGTGCGGTAGGCGCCGGAAAGCCGATAGACCGCACCCGGCGCGTAATCGACTTCGATCATGCGCGGGTCGGGTCCGGACTGGGCGAACACGGGGTGAGCGAGCGCCAGGGCGAGCGCCGCGCCGGCTGCGAGCAGAAATGTTTTCATCGGACGACCTCCGGATCGGCGCGATAGGAGGTGACCTGAAAGCCCAGCGGATTGCGCAGGCGATCCGGCTCCGACATCGGCGCGCGGGTGTAGGTAAAGGCGATCGTGGCGATCCAGTCGCTCTCGGTGACCTGCTGGGCCATCCGAACGGTGCGGTGGAATCTGACGTTGGCGACGCCTTCATTGATGAAGCCGATCGCCCGGATCGAGACGACCGCTTCCGCGTCGGAACCGTAGAGGTTCTGCGGGCTCTGGGGATTGGAGCCCCGATACGCCTCCGCCCAACGCCTCTGCTCGGAGCCGTTCGACAGGATCGACACGAGGGCGAAGCTCTCTTCGGCCGCAGGATCCAGATAGCCTTCCCGGGCGCGGACGTATTGGCCGAGGAAGTATTTGCTGACCGCCTCATCGTAGGTCGCGGGCCCTTCTGTAGAAGACAGTCCCCGAACCACATCCACCGCCCCCGTCGAGCGGTCCACCCGCACGACAAAGGGTTCTGTTGTCTTAAGGGGCGTCAGGAGAATGACCGCGACGACAGAGGCCGCCGCGAGGCCGGAGGCTACGCCGGCTACGGTCCAGGCGAGGCGTCTGGATCGGATCGCTGTGGCGAGCCTGTCCTGATCCCAGCGGCGTGCCTCGGTGAAATAGGTCTTGAGGTCGGAGTATGGGACGCCGGTCATGCGCAGCCTCCCGCGCCGTCGGCCTCAACTTCGGCTGCGCCGCCGGGCGGGGTGGAGATCGGGGGCTGCGCCTGCTGCGGCGCAACCAGGACCGATCCGTAGGGGTTGGCGGGACGGCGATGCCGGCCATCGCAGACGGGTGGTTCTTCAGATCGCAGACTGGCGCATGCCGACAGACCTTGAAGGATGGCAGCCGTCAGCAAGGCAGTTCTGAAACTTCGATGGGCGGGCATCAGCGAGCTCCTGTGGGGCGAATGGATCCGCCGCCCTTGGGAGGCTGGCGGCTGGCTTCGAGTGGACCACGCGCGGCGCCGGAGGGGCTCGACCCCAGCGAGGCGGCATTGGCGAAGTCCGCCAGGCCGGCGCTGGCCCCGCCGGCGATGCCGGCGGCGATCGCCGGTGTCTGGAGAAAGAAAATCGCGCCGAGCAAGCAGAGCGCAATGAAGATGAGCCCGCCAACCATCGGATCCCCGCCCTCGATGGCGCCCCACTGATCGCGGACCAGCGAAAGGACGAGCTGGAAGATCGTGATGATCAGGGCGAACAGGACGAGGTAGTTCACCGCCTGCGACAGCCATCCGAAGAAGAACCGACGGGTCGCGTCGAACAGGGCGCAGGCGATGAAGATGGGCCCCAGGGTGACGAGAAGGGCGAGCGCGAGCTTGGCGACGAGCACGACCCCGAAGCCGAGGGCGCAAGCCAGGGCGCCGACGAGGAAGACGACCGCCGATACGATGAACGGAGCCAGATCGAAGGCGGTCCCCTCGCGCCCGATCTTCTCCCCGAGATAGCCCGCATAGGCGAGGAACTGGTCGAAGGCCGCGCCCACGTTCGGGGTCTCAGAGCCGCTCACGGCGCGCGCGAGGAAGTTGGGCAGATCACGGAACAGGGGTTCGGTGACGAAGTCTGAATAGGCGGGGGTGGTCGCCAGGACGTAGATGAAGAGGAGCTTGATCGCCCGGATCGCGAAATCCATGATCGGTTCGCTGATGGCGCCCCTGAAGATCGCGAAGCCGTAGAGGACGACATAGAGAACGAGTGCGACCCGCAGCGGTCCCTCGACCTCCGCGATCACCGAGCCGAGCCGATCACCGAGGAAGGCGTTCAGTCGTTCGTCGAGGAAATTGTAGGCCGGCTCGAAGACCCTGAACGACATCCCGCCCTCCCTCAGAACGCTTCGCGGTAGGCGGACATCCGATCCTCGCGCCGGACCTCGGCGAGGGATCGGCGCGCGGCATCGCAGTCAGGTCGCTGTGCGCCCCGGTCGCAAGCGGCGACGACGGACCGGAGTCGCTCGTGCTCCGGGCGGCGGTCCGTCTGTTCGGGCGCGTCGCAGCCGCCGGCCAGAAGGCAAAGGCTGATCAGAAGCCGGTTCACTGGAAGGCCTGGCGATAGGCGTCCATGCGGGTCGAGCGACTGGCCTCAGCGCGCTCCCGGGCGCGCTGCTCTTCCAGCCGGGCTTCAGCCGCCTGCGTCAGGGCAAGCCCCTGAAGGCGCACCTGCTCGTTCTGGATGATCGCCTGCTCCGCTGTAAGCCGGGCTTCCAGGTCCATGACTGCGCGTGCGTTCGGCGCGGTGTCGAGCGCGCGTCGCAGCGTCTCCAGACCCTCGAGCCGGTCGGCCGCCGCCCGGTCGATGGTCTCTCCGATCGCGAGGTCACGGGCCGCCAGCGCGCCGGATCTCTCCAGCGCCGCCGAAGACGCCGTCTCTTCGTCAGCTGTATAAAGCCGGGTGTCGCGCCGGATGGCGTCTGCGCGCTCGGCCAGATCGCCGAGCGCGGAAAGATCGCCGCTGGCTGCGGATCTCAGCGTCGCCATGTCCGGGAGCGGATTGCGGATTTCCGGCAATCCCAGACGCTCTGCAATCGCGTTGACGTTCGACAGCTCGTTGAGGCTCTCGAAGAGTTCGGCGCCCTGCTGGACCTGGGTCTTCATGGCGTCCAGCTGGTCGATCGCCGTGCGGGCGTCCTTGACCATCTGGGCGAAGGCGGTCGGGTCGTAGACCACCTGTTGCGCGTGGGCCGGCGCCCCCACGGCAGTGGCCAGTATGGCGCTCAGTGCGGCGCTCAGGGCGAAGAATGTCGCTCTCATGTCAGTCTCCTCTGGTTTTGGAATGGGCCCCGCCAGTCGGCGTAGTCGTCGCCGAACTCCGTCCTGAGCCGGTCCAGCAAGGCGACGGTTTCAGTGCGTCCGGACAGGACGGCGAGCTCGTCATCCAAGCCCTTGAGATCGAGCTCGACCACCACGCTGTCGTGGCCCTGTTTGACGAGAAACCGCCGGGACTCGGGCGTCAGTTCGTCACGGATCAGCCGGAACTCCTCCTGGCTCAGGCCGAAGCCGTCGACGTAGTCGCGTGCCTGGGCGTGTGCATTGGGCAGGAAGATCTTGGTCGCGCATTGCTCGAGGATGGTGTGGGCGATCGGGGAGCGCAGGGCGTCCGCAGGCGACTGGGTGCCGAACACCATCAAGGCGTTCTGCTTGCGCCAGGTCTTCAACCCGTCCTGCGCCAGATCGGTAAAGGCGGGATCGCCGAGGACCTTCCAGAACTCGTCGATGTCGAGGACCAGCCTGCGGCCGTCCACGCGTTGTGCGATCCGGTGGAAGAGGTAGAGCATCATCGGGTTGCGAACCTCGGGATGATCCAGGACGTCGGTCATGTCGAAGCCGGCGAAACGGGCGTCCAGAGACAGGGCGTCATCCTCCCCATCGAGCGCCCAGCCGAGGGGGCCGCTTCGCGTCCACCGTTCCAGCCTCGCCCCCACGCCCGCGCCGTCGGATTGACCGAGCAGACTACGCAGCGCGGTCAGGGAGCGGCGATCACGCGGCAAGGCTTCCAGCGCCGCCACGGCCTCATCGATCGCTCGGGTCTCAGGGACCGACAGGGTTTCGTCAGGACGCATCACCAGGGCGCGCACCAGCCGGCTCAGGAAGGCGCGATTGGCGGCGGAGGGCTCCAGAGCCTTAAAGGGGGCAAAGCCGGTCGGTTCGCCGTTCCGAAGGGCGAGGTAGGTCCCTCCGCAGGCGCGCACGAAGATCTCGGCGCCGCGGTCCTTGTCGATGAACAGCTGCTGGGCGTCGAACCGCTCGAGCTGCGCCAGCATGAAGTTCTGGACGACGGTCTTGCCGGATCCCGAAGGGCCGCAGATGAAGGTGTGGCCGAGGTCGGCGACATGGAAGTTGAAATAGAAGGGTGAGCCCGCCGAAGTTCGCAGGGTCGCAACGGAAGGGCCCCAGTGATTTCCGTGAGGCTGGCCGACCGGGAAGGCATGGAAGGGCGCCAGCGCGGCGAAGTTTCGCGAGGTAATCGCCGCCGGTCGGGTGCGTCGCGAAAATCCGCCCGGAAACTGCGACCAGAACGCCGCCTCGAGACCGAGATCTTCACGGGCGACGACGAGGCCGGAATCGGCCAGATGCGCGCGCGTCTTGGACAGGTGATCTGCCAGCTGCGACGGGTCGTCGCCATAAACGAGAACCGAGGCCTGGTGTTCGCCGAGAACGAACCGGTTGCTGACGAGGTCGTCCAGGGCTTGGGAGAGCCCGTCGATCTGTGACGCCGCGCGATCCCGCGCCGACACCATCTGGTTCTGCTTTCGCTCCATGACCGCGCGCGCGGCCGCCTTCGACAGGAAGGCGAAGGACTGGGTAACGACAAACCCGAAGGGCGCGCTCAGCAAGGCGTTCCATAACCCGGGGCGGGTGGTCGCGGGGTATTCCTTGATCGCGAGAATGCCCGCGAAACGGGCGCCGTCCACGTCCCGGATCTCCAGCGTCTCCCTGCCGAAGATCGCGCGCACGGTGTACGCTGCGGATCCCAGATGGCCGTGAACGATCGGAACCCGGCCCGGCTGGCCCGTGAGGATCAGCCGGACAAGCTCCATGGGTTCGGAGCACCAGACTCCGCGGTGCTCGTAAAGGGCAAGGCGTCGAGGTTGATAGCGGCCGAGATACTGTTCGAGATCACGTCCCGCATCCGTCAGACGTTTGATCGCCTCGAGCGAGACCTCCTCATCGGTCCGCCTCGCCGACCTCAGCCGTCGCATCAGCGCCGCCGCGCGATCGCCGGGATCTCGGCCCGGGTGGAGGATCAGGGTGACGTAGAGCTCGTTGACGAACATCCGACGGCCGCTGAGACGGGCCTCATAGGCTGCGGTCAGCGTCGTTGCGAACGCGGACCGGAAACCCGATGCCGTGGCCGGAATAACCTCGCGTCGGACGATATGATGCCAGACGGCGAGCCGATCATCGGCCAGATTCCTCCAGGCCTGATTCAGCTTCACATGCCAGTCGTTGAGGTCGCGCAGATCGGCGGTTTCGAACGCGGCGCCCTGGATCTGGAACGCCATCATCAACGCGCCGCTGTCGAGGACGACGAGGTCATCGCTGGCATGGCGGGCGTAGGGAAGGCCGGACCTTGCGTCCGGCTCCTTGCGCAGGCGCGACGTTGCGTGAGTCTCAGCCACGGGCGACCTCCCCGAGCGTGTATCGGCGAATGACCGGCAGCGGGGTGGGTGAGCTGCCGCCCCAGAGGGCGCCGTTGCGCGCACGGCCCTTGGTGTCGACAAACACCAGCAGCAGGCGAAATGCGTTGTGATCGACCTTGCAGACGGCGCGGAAGACGAGGTGCAGGACCGGCGCGATGAGCAGGTAGAGAAGGCTTCCGCCGACGAGGAAGGCCAGACCCGAGATCATAACATTGACCCCCATGGCCTCCATCGGCACCCCCATGATCATCGCGGGGCGTGTGCAGGCGAGGAACAGCGGGTCCTCGATCAAGCGTTCCTCAGACATGGTCGGTGCCGCTCAGGGCGAGAGCCAGCCTGGCCAGACCCAGGCTGACCAATCCGGCGGCGAGCGCCTGGGCGAACCGGGTCGGCGAAATCAGCCGGCGGCCGAGCATCAACGCCAATGCCGCAACGCCCGTGGCGCCAGCGATCATAACCAGGTGGTCGGACCGGCTCATCAGGCGCCGCCAGTGATGAGGCCGACGATCTCCGCCGCGCCGAAAACCACCACGATGCCGAGAATGACGATGGCCGCGCGACGCAGGTCGAACAGGCCGAACATCCAGAGGATCCCGACCACCACAACGGCGAGGATCGCCAGCAGGCGAGCCGTATTGCCGGTCAGCATGTCCACGACATTCTGCAGGAGGCCCTCGACGTTCGCTGAGGCGAACGCCGGTTGAACGCTCATGAAGGTCGCAGCCACGGCTATGGCGACGGTTGCGCCGCGGCGGCGGTGATCAACGGACAGGGTCATGGGACAACGCTCCTGGTCTGGTTCTGGGCAGCGGGGGGAAAGGCGGTGGCGGGGCTCACGGCCGCTCGGGCGAACACGTCCCAGGCGGGCGGCGCGGCTTGCGGCGAGCGTCCGGCGGCCAGCATCACAGGTTCCACCGGACCTTCCGGCCCTGACCCGACGGCGACCGTCGGGTCAGAGAGACCGAGACGAACACCCGACGCTTCGACGCGAGCGACATAGCCGTTGCGGAAGCCGCGCTCCGGGTGGCCCGTATTGTACCGGGACAGGGCGACGCGAAGCGCATGTTGACGGTCGTCGACGCGGTCTGAAGCCGGCCGGAACCCCGCCCGCAGAACGGTCGCCGCGGCGGCCAGATTGCGACACGGGTCGAACGTGTCTTCAACCGTCAAGCCTAGCCAAGCGAGATTGGCGCTGTTGATCTGCGCGAGCCCGAGATCGATGCTGGCCCCGGAATCGATCAGGTGCCGCGCGGTGTTGATCGCCTCGTCGCGCGTGCGGGGCTGGCGCACCGCACTCCTGCCGTTGACCCCGATCGCGAGCGGGTCGAACCGGCTTTCGGCATGGGCGATGGCGGCCATCGTCCGGGGTGACACGCCGGGCGCGCATTGGGTCGAGAGCGCGAGGACAAGAGCAAGATCGAGCAAGGCAAGGCTCCATTCGGGAGCCTTCAGAAAAGCGGATCAGAGGTCGGCATTCGATCCGCTAGGGCGCCACCGGAGGACTACGGTGTGAAGGACCGGGGCTCCGGCGCGCGGCGATCATCGCGAGCCAGTCGGGCGACGGCCTGCACCCGGGTTCTGACGCCGAGGAGCCGGCATCCGAGCAGGATGTGGTCGTCCACCGTTCGAGCCGAGAGGTTCAGACGTTGGCCGATCTCGCGTGAAGACAGACCTTTTGCGGCCAGGCGGAGGCAATCGGACTGCCGTGTGGACAGCCGGTCGGCGAGTCCGACATGGTCCTGGTCAGCACGGGGGGGAGGGGACTGGGACATGGACTCAAGCCAGACCCGGATCTGAGTTTGCGGCAAGTCCGCAAGTTTTCGGTCGAAGATTTACGGTGTGAGTCAGTCCTGCCCTCAGGTTTCGTCGTCCGCCGACGGCTTGACCAGTCGCCCGATCCGCTCTTCCAGCCACTCCTTCGCCGCGTCGTCGCGTCGCACGGCCTGCATCCCGAGGTCCTTCAGCGTCCTGGTGAACGCGTTGATGATCGATCGCGTGTCGAGCTCCATGATGGCGTCGCCGACCTCCTCGTCAAACTCCTGGGTGACGACCCGCATCGCCAGCATCGCCTTGTTGTCTGCGCATCTGACCGCGAACTCAGGAGACCCGAGCGCCATGCAGTCGATGATCGCGTAGGGATCGCTGTCCGTGGCCTCGGCGAACCGGTGGATTCGCTCTAGGTTGACCTTTCCTTTTCCGGCCTCGAAATGCTCGTAGGACCGCTTGGCCATGCCCATGGCGTCGGCGACTTCAGCCGGCTTCATTCGCCTGTGCAGGCGGATCAATCTCAGGGCCGCGCCCAGGATTTCGTTTTGAGAGCGGGGACGATCGCTTTCCATCAGCTCGGCTGCCTCGGGTTGTGGAGGTCAACGCGATTCCCTACGCCGTACTCCCGGTGGTTGAAAAATGGGGCAGTTGAGCATCAAATGGAAGACGGGAAGCTCACGGTGTCCCGAGTCTTGCGTAAAGTGCGCAAAGAACATGCGGTTCTTGTATGAAAACTGACCTTTGCCTTAGGGTTACTCGCTCAGATAGCGACTTGCGCGGATGCCGCGCTCCGGTCCGGCAGCCGGTTGCGCGGCGCGCCTGCTGGGTCGTTCTGTGATGCGCGAAAGGGATCACTTCGCTGTCGCCAGAAAGGCCCTGTCCGGCTATGCGGCCGCCGGGCGGTTCGGTTGGGGCCATCCGTTGGTCGCCACCAGCCTCGCCGCGGAGCTCGGCCTTAGCCCGACGCCGGTCCGCGAAGCGCTGGCCCATCTCGCCGGTGAAGGGATTGTCGAGCATCGGCCCGGTCGGGGCTATTTCGCGCCTAGCCCAACGGCGGCTGATATCGTTGGACTTTACGAGCTGCACGAGCAGTTTCTCCGATGGTCCTCACGCCCTGTCGTCATTGTGGAGTGGCCGGCCGGAGACGATCCGACTGACGAAATCCTCCAGATTGAGGCGGTGTTCGATCACCTCGCGGGGCAGGGGAAGAACAGCGCAGTCGTCGAGGCCTATCGCCGTGTCTCTGCTCGGCTGAGACCGATCCGCCGCATTGAAGCGCTGCTACAAAATACGGGATTGGACATTGTGCTCGAAATTGAACGCATCAGCACAAAGGGCCGGCCTGATGAGCTCGGCGAGGCGCTCTTGGCCTATCACGAAAGCAGATATGCGGCATCTCAATCGCTTGAAGCTGTGATGCGTCAGTCGGCATGAAGTATATTTCAAATATAGTTTGAAAATACGGTGCGCCTGTTTCCTTCTGTCAGTACCGGCCATTCCGGTCGGAAGAAGGAGGTAAGCCATGCTGAAGAAAACGATGTCGAGCCTGATCGCACTGGGCTCTGCGCGGCGTGAAACCCGCGCGGACTCCGGTGGGACCCACATGGAGCTCATCGGCGGCCAGTTCTACACCAAGGCCGGCGTGGGCGCCGAGGTCACCCGCCTGGGGTCGGCCCGGGACGAGACGCGGGCGGTCGAGGACGGCAAGCGGGCCGAGCTCGTTCCCGAGCTCCGCTACACCAACGCGGAAGTCCGCCTCAGCTGAGCGGTCGGCGGAGCCTACGGCACCGCCGTGGGCTCCGTTCGCCGACGGAGATCACCATGAAGTTCATCGTGTCAAACCTTGTCGTCTGCGGCTCCGTCCGACGGACAACGCGCGCGTGCGATTGCGGCAGTCGGGTCGAGCTGATCCCGCCCAGCTTCTACAGCTTGCCGACCGGCTTGAGGGAAACTTTCAAGTGAGCAGGCATCGACGCGCCTGAACTCTCTTCGACCGCAGGCGGCACAGCCAAAGGCTGCGCATATAATTCACCCAGGGGATTTGAAATGGGGTCGTTCCTCAAGAGCGGCGTGCATGCGGTGGTGGTGGGCGAGGACCTTGCCCTGATCGATCTCGATGCAGACGCGTATTTGTGCCTTCCAGGCGGTGCAGTCGGTGTTCGCACCGAGAATGGCGCCGTCCTGCAACTAAGCGGTCCGACGGAGGCTGCCATCGTTGAAGCAGGTCTGACCGCGGATCGCGGCCGCGCCCCGGCGAGGATCCCGCCGCCCTTGCCCGTGAAGACCATCATCCACGATACGCCGACGAGAGTTTCGTTCGGTCAGATCGTGAAGGGCTGTGGGGCTGTGTGGGATGTCCGTCGCGCGCTACGCAGTACGGGACTGCATCCGATCCTTGCTGTCGCTCCAGCCCGAGATAATGCGGCAATCGCCGGGAAGGTCGCAGACGCGGCCCGAGCTTTCTGGCGGATCGCGCCTTGGCTCCCGCAAGAAGGCGAATGCCTCGTGCGGTCGGCTTTGCTTATGAGCTATCTGCGGCGAAGTGGTCTGTCGGCCGACTGGGTCTTCGGTATCCGTCTCTGGCCGTTCTCGGCGCATTGCTGGGTTCAGATCGACGATGTCTGTCTCAACGACGATGTCGAGCGGCTCGCGGCCTACACGCCGATCTATTGCCGATGACCGTCACCACACCCGACCTTCGGGGCTATGTCGTCATCGACGAGCACGGAGCGGAAGCACCGTCCGGATATCTGGCCGACGCGGTCCGGAGGCTGCTCGCCGCAGGTTGGCGCAAGGCATTGGAGGTCGAGGGACTGAGCGTCTACCTCGGTCCTGACTCTCCGCTAAAGGCTACCCAGGTGCACCGCCGACACATTCTGATCGGCGACTGGCAGGCGGACGGCACGTTCTTGTCGACCCTTGTCGCGCTTCACCGCTCAGCCGGTGCACTGGCGCGAGCAGTCGTGTCCCATGGTTGGGGCCGCTACGTCTTTATCTGGCGGGATGATGACGGCGATCTGAGGCTGTTGCGTGATCCCAGCGGCGCGCTCGATTGCATCTGTTGGCGCTCCGGGTCCGCCGCTCTGGCGTCCAGCCAACCGCCCGAGGCGCTGAACGGCATCCTGCCGGACGATCTCGCCATCGACTGGACGGTTCTCGGCGAGATCGTCGGCGCCGTGAATCTGGCCTCGGATAGATTGGCCCTGACCGGGCTCAGCGCTGTGATGCCGGGAAGTCTGGCGCGGGTGGGCACAGCGGTGACACAGGAGGCCGTCTGGACGCCGACGCTGTATGCAGCGGATGCCCGCGACTGGGACGACAGACCCGAGGCTTTGGTCGAGGTCGTCGATCGCGCTGTGTCGGTGCTGGTGGCTGACCACGACCGGATCGTCACCGAAATTTCGGGCGGTCTGGACTCGGCGATCGTTGCCGCCAGCCTCATTGGGAACGGCGGAGGCGCGAAGTCGCGGTACATCAACTATTACGATGACCAGCCCGAGGGTGACGAACGGCCTTTTGCGCGCGCAGCCGCGGCTCGGCTCGGCGTCGATCTTGAGGAGATCCACAAGCCGATCGCACCTGTGAGCCGTCGCCAGTTCGATCCGCTCGGCCAGGGTGTCCGCCCTGCGCTCCACGGCATCGACATGGTCTATGACGCCGACATGGCCGGTCGGGCGCGAGAAAGGCGGGCAACCGGTCTGTTGACGGGACAGGGCGGAGACGCCGTCTTCTTCCAGTCGCCGGACCCCTTGGTGGTGGCGGACCGGGTCCGACGGGAAGGGCTAAAGGGGCTGGACCCTATCTACGTGGCGTCGGTGGCGCGCTGGACACGACACTCGGTCTGGACAATCGCAAGACACAGTCTGTTTCCCAAGCCTCGCCCGCCGTCGACAACCAGACGACACCAATGGCTCGCTGGAGCGGAGACGCTGCCGCCGGCCAAGGCGCGCCAGGTTTTGCAGCTCGCCAACTGCCAGACATACTGGAGCGACTGCCTTCGCGCCCGCTCGGCGACCCTGCTTCATCCGCTTCTGACCCAGCCGGTGATGGAACATTGCCTCTCCATTCCCACCGATCGCCTTACTCTGGGGGCGAGGGATCGCGGGCTGGCGCGGTCGGCTTTCAAGGAGCGTCTGCCGCCGGTCATCGCCGAGCGACGGGACAAGGGCGACCTCAGTCGCTTCTACGCCATGGTCGTGCGGCAGAGCGTGGATGTCGTCAAGACGCTGCTCGTGGGCGGTCGGTTGGCGGCGAACGGCCTGATCGACACCCGGGGGTTTGATCAGGATCTCGCGGACTCGCGGCTAATTTGGGATCCCGCGACCAACCGCTTCCTGATCCTCTGCGCCCTCGAGGTCTGGGCCCTGACCTGGGAGGTTCGCATCGAGCGGGTGCGGCGGGCCAAGGTAGCGGTCGAGCCAGCCGAGAATCCGTAGATGCAGGTCTCTGATATTGGCGGGACTGACAAACTCGTGGCTTTCGCCGAGATAGGTCACCAGTTCCGCCTCCCGATTCAAGCGGTAGAGAGCGCCGAAGATCGAGTCGAAACGGGACCCGTCGAAGTCGCTCTGGATGAGCAGGGTCGGTGTATGGATCCTGTCGACCGCATAAAGCGGGCTCCGCTCGACGTAACGGCGTGGTTCCATGCCCAATGGGACGCCGAGGCCACCCTGACCGCCTTCTAGCCAGCCGCTTTGGATGGAGACGCCGGCTTCTCCGCTCAAGCTGGAGTATAGCCTGGGCTCGTACGCTTCGCTGAGATCGCCGTAGCCGTTCGAAGCGACGATGGCTTTGAAAGCTCCGGTCTGCGTCGCCGCCAGCAGGACGCCATAGCCGCCGAAGCTGTGTCCAATGAGGGCCGCGCGCTCGGCGTCACACCGGGAGTCGGCGCAGGCCGCCCGGACGATGGCCGCGAGTTCCGGACCGAGGTTCCCCAGATCCGAAGACGAAGAGGCCTGCTCAGGCAAGCTGGGCATGAGCACCGCGTAGCCCGCAGCAGAAAGGATGGCCGCGTTGATGTGCAGCTGCAGCGAGCCAGGCAGCAATCGTGCAGGCGGGGTCTGAAACACCCTGCCAGGGTAGGCGATGACGGCCACTGGAGGAGGACCGGAAGCGGGGCGTGAGGGTAGCAGCAGCCAGCTTCGCAGCGGCCGGCCGTCCGATCCTGTAGTCTCGACTGGGACGACATCGCCCCATGCGCGATGATCAAGCTCCTCATTGACGGTCGCCAGATCGAAGCTTCCGACCGGGGTTCGAAGTCGAACCTGCGTCGCGCCGCCCGGAGAGCGTCCCCGACTCACGATCGCGGTGGCGTCAGGGCTGGCAGCCACGATCGTTTCGTTGGCAGGAAGTGGGCCGAAGCAGTGCGGCGAACCGCTGGACGGTCGTACGCAACCTTCCGGATCGAGCAAGACGGTTTGACCAAAACGTTCCGCTGTCGGGTTTTGAGCGCCACGCGCACCGAGGTCAGCGGATGTCCCGGCATCGATGAGGCGGCCCCGGAGACCGCCAAACTTGCTATGGTTCTGGAAGGGAACCAAGCCGCTGCTGCGGTTGAGGAATGCTGCGCCGTCGAAGCGGACGAGAGCTTCTCCATCCTCGACCTGGGCCACCGTCTGGCGATGTCCCCCGCGATCCATCGACATCCAAGCTTTCGACCCATTGCCCAAGCGGACCTGGATGACGGGCCGATCGGCGTTCCAGCTGGCTCTGGCGATGGGAATGGTTTGGCTGTCTCCATCGATCCACGGCTCAGCGTCGCCCAGATCGATGGCGGTAGCGGAGCCCGACCGATTCAGCAGCCAGAATCGCCCAGCCTCGAAACGCCCGCCAAGCGGGCGTGCGAAGGTGATCAAGCGGTCGGAGTGCGGCGACCAGGACAGCAGGTGCGAAGTGAAATCCTGGTCGGGCAGGGGTTCGACGGTCGTGCCCGTTTCCAGATCGGCCAGGACTACGCGGCGTACCCGTTTTGGCGTGCCGGTGAACATTACCGTATCGAGACCATACTGGATGTCGGGACCGTCCAGCAACGCGGCGGCCGAGCGGCCGTCCGGCGAGAGCGCGATGTCAATGATCGCGCCCTCGAGGAGGATGGTCTCGCGGCCGGTCGTCAGATTGACCCTGACGAGCTGGAGCGATGTCCCCTTGTCGCGACTATCGCGCGCCGAGCCGCTGGGCACGGAGATCGACGACGGCGAATGGCCGCTCTCGGCACGTCGCCAGAGGTCGATCTGCTTTTCGACCGATTGGGCATAGACCCCGATGATGTAGGGAAGCGCACCGTTTCGGCGGGCCACGACCAGAAGCTCTTTCTCCGAGCACCACGTCACGGTCTCGCCAAAGCGCGCCAACTCCGGTGAGAGATCGAGCCATAGCACCGAGCCGGTGGAGAGCGTCATGACGCCCATGCTCCATCCAGCCTCTGACAGTCGGTAGACAACCATCTGCGTGCCGCTCGGGGAGAATGGGCCCGAAGCAAATCCCTCCGAGTGGCCGGGATTTGCAAGGGTGTGCCGACGGACGCCGTCTGCCGAAGTGAACACCTCCAGTCGGCGCAACAGGGTCTCGGTCTGGTAGTCGTATTTGTACGTGCTCGCCGTGTTCCACGCAGTCTGTCGCTCAAGCACGACCCAGCGGCTGTCCGGAGAAATACGGATATTGCCGACATCCTCCTGACCGAGCAGGTCATCGAGTGTGAAGGGGCCTGGGGCGTCGGGCGGCGCAGCCGTCTGGCACAGGACCGGGCTTGCGGCGACCAGAACGGTCGCCGCAGCCAAAAGGCCGACAAGATTTTTCATCACCAGCTCCGGGTTAGCTGGATGGAGACAAACCGGCCGAGAACATTGGTGTTGGCTGCGTCATAGGCGACGCCTTCGGGCGCATCGTAGAATGGCGGATCCGTATTCAGAAGGTTCTGCACATTGAGCGTCAGGGTCGTGCCTTCAAGCGGCCCGTGGGTCGGCGCATAGCGGACCTGGACGTCCGCCGTCGTCCAGGATCCGATCGGGCGTCCCGTGACGTCAGGGTAGCCGTCGACATAGTTGAGGGCGGCTGAGGCCCCCCAGTCGAGACGGCTCCAGCTCGCCGATGCACGCCCCCTCAGATCGACGGGGAGGTTGGGGCCGTTAATCCCGGACTGCACAGGAGCGGTGGGCGTCGCCTGGGTATCGAACCGGTCCATATAGGTCAGGTTGGCATCCAGCTCGAAGGCGTGATCGCCGAGGTCGAACGCGTAGCCGAGATTGGCGTCTATTCCCTCGAGCAGGACGCTGGAGGTGTTCACGAAGCGCGCATCGACAATCGCGCCATAGGCTTCGGCCGGGAACAGGTCCGCGAGAGCCGTTGTCGGCAAATCCAGCAGAGCCTGCATGTCTTCGCGGTCCTGCGCATTGTTGATCGGATCGATGATCCGCACGAAGTCCGCCAACGCAGGGTTGGTGAGCGCTGTGGTGATGGCGGTGAAGGCAGGCTGGCCGATCTGGTTGTCGAATTCGATCCGGAACAGATTGAGGCCTAAACGAAGACCCGGGACGGCGTCTGGCCGATAGTCTCCGCCGAGCGTCCAGCTCCTGGCCTGTTCGGGCTCCAGATCGGGATTGCCGCCGTAGAGAATCTCGGTGAGCACTTGCTGAGATCCGCGAGGCAGGAAGCTCGGGCTCTGATCTGCGGTTTCATGAAGTTCGCGAAGCGCAGGCGCGCGAAAGGACTCGCCGTAGTTGGCGCGGAGCACCAGCTCGGAATAGGGCTGCCACAGGATCCCGACCTTTGGACTGGTGGGTTGCCCGGCGTCTGAATACTCCTCGAAGCGTCCCGCAATGGAGAGCTCCAGCCGTTCGAACCCGGCGCGGCGGTTCTCCGCACCGAAGAGGGGAATGCGGAGCTCGGCAAAGGCGGAAGCGACTTCGCGGTCGAAGGCGACGGGTGCGCCGACCGAGGGCGCGACGCCCGACGTAAAGCTCGTGTCCTGTCTCTCGAAGGTTTCGCGACGGAAAGCCGCGCCAACGGCCAATTTGACCTCGCCGGCGGGCAGCGTGAACAGGGAGCCGTCCGCCAGAGCATTGATGGACGAGATCGTTGTCTCACCCACACCGCGTGACCAGCCGGAGCCGATGAACGCCAGAGCAGCGGGCGAACTGTTCGAGCCGTCGGCGAACGGGTTGAAATACCCGTCGCGGGGCGCGCTGTATGGGGTTGCCGGGTTGTCGGCGATGGCGCCCAGCGCCTCGCGGAGGAATGTGGAGTTCAGCTGGTTGCTGCTGTCGTTCTCGCCGTGCTCGCGCGCATAGGCGGCGTAGGTGTCGAGCCGCCAGCTTCCGACCAGGTCGATCTTGGCGCCGACCGAAGCCCCTAGGCTCTCGGCGCGTCCCTTAATTCTCGGATTGCCGAGATCCTGCCCGAAATTATAGGCGATGATATGCGAGCTCGCCCCTGTCGGAGAGACGAAGAACGGATTTGCCGAGGTTACCGTAAAGGTCGTCGGGAAGCCTTGGGAAACCGCTTCGAAATCGCGAAGGCCATAGCGGACATCTGCGTTGACGGAGACCCGGTCGCCAAGGTCCTGGTTGAGGACCAGATAGGCGCTGTGCCGCGTCTGCTCCGGTATGACGTTCAGGCCCTCGCGGTGATTGTAGAGATTGCCTTGGCCGGCCACAAAGTCGGTGGGCCGAAGGCCGACCCCGTTCTGACCTCGTGGGATCGCGTAGGTCGGGACGTAGCCGCCCGCAGCGGCGTCAAACACGACGATATTGCCGGGGTTGCTGAAGATCCGGCGCCGGTCGGAGCCGCCAAACCTGCGCAAGTCCGCATCGCTCGCCCGATCACGCTCGGAGGCCAACAGACGACTGCGATCATTGAACTCGTAGGTGCCCAGGATCGACCCTGAGGTCCAGCGGCGGCCGAAGGTCTGGGCGATCTGGACTTCATCGCTCGCGCCGTCTGAAGTCGCGCCATATCTGACGCGGGTTTCCGCACCCTCGTAGTCATCGCGCAGGATGATGTTGACCACGCCACCCACAGCATCCGCACCATACAAGGCTGACGCGCCGTCGAGTAGGACGTCGATCCGGGCCACGGCGCTGGTTGGAATGGTGGAGACGTCGGCGAAATCGCCCTTGTTTCCTGTGCCTGCCATGCGGCGACCGTTCACCAGCACAAGGGTCGCGTCACTGCCCAGCCCGCGCAGATTGACGCCCGAGGCGTAGAAACTGTTTGTGCCGGTCCTGTCGCCGCCGTTGCTCATTGCGGCGTCATTGCCCGTACCGCCGAAACTCTGGGGCAGGGCGGCCAGCGCCTGCGCCACCGTCCCGTGCCCTTGGCGATCAATGTCGTCGCGCGTCACCGTGATGACCGGGGAAGGCCCGTCGCCCACCCCGCGGATCAGGCTTCCCGTGACGACGATTTCTGCGAGTTGAGTGGCGTCATCCGACGTCTCGGCCCGTGCCCCGGGATCGAAAACCACGAGAGTGTTCGGGCTGGATCGGCGCGCCCTCAGGCCCGTCCCCTGCAGCAGAGCGGTCAGAGCCTGATCGGTGCCCAGAGCGCCGCTGACGCCGGGAGATTGCCGACCGGCGACCAGATCGGTCGAATAGAGGATCTGCTCGCCGCTCTGTGCGGCGAACAGCGGAAGGGCGGCGTTGAGTGGGCCGGCGGGCACCCGAAACTGGATCGACGGGGCTTGGGACTGCGCCACGACAGGCGTGGCCGCCGCGAGAGCGAGCGCCCCAAGCGCAGAAGAACAGAGACCGAAACGCATAAAAATCCCCCGATATGGATATCCGCACAGACGCGGGTCGGGGAAGAGACGAAGGGGCGCGATAAAACCCCTCAGCGCACGGCCACATTTTTCGAGGGCGCGTCACGAATGACGATCTCATCGACCGCTGTCCGAACCGCGACGACTGGGTAGAGTTCTGTGAGGGCGGACACGAACCCGTCGACGTCGCCGGTATTGAACGCACCGCTCACCGCGATATTGGCGATCGCTGGCGCCCGCAGGACGATCTTGGCGCGGCTGTAGCGGTTGACCTCGAAGACTGCCGCCTCGACCGTGTCGCCGGCGAAGATCAGTCGCCCTCCGGTCCAGCTCGTTTCAGACGCTGCGTCCACGGCCTTGACCGCCGGTCGATGCGCGGTCGTGACGATCTGCTCTCCCGGAACAAGCGACCAGCGCGGCGCGCCGTCTGTGCGCGAGCTGACGTCGATCTTGCCCTCAACGAGCGTCACCTGGGCGCCGTCGCCGGAGCGTCGGACATCGAACCGCGTCCCGATGGCGGTGACGTCTGTGCCTCCCGCCGTGACAACGAACGGGCGAGCGCGGTCGCCCTTCACCTCGAAGAAGGCCTGACCCTCGGTCAAAGTGACCATGCGGCGGCTCCCGGTCAGCTTCACGGTGATGCGCGACTCGGTGTCCAGGGTCACCCTTGAGCCGTCGGCCAGAACGATGACCCGCCGCTCGCCCAGTGCGGTCTCATACGCTGGAGTTCGCACCGACCAGAGGACGCCGCCCACGCTGAGCGCTGCAACCGTCGCCACCGCTGCGATCGGAACAAGCATTTTCGACGACCGCGTACGGCTCTTGCGTGACGCATCCGCCCTCGCGCGGGCGCCTTGCGTCAACTCCGCAATGTCCGCATCGCCGCGCAGCGTTCCCGCCGCTTCCCACATCGTCTCGATCCGGGCGTAGGCGTCGGCGTTCTCGGGTTTCCGGCGCCATTGACTGAAGGCGGTGATATCCGCAGCCGCCACCCGCTTCTGGTTGAGGGTGGCGAACCAGGACGCGGCCTCGCGTCGTCTTACGTCCAGATCGGTGTCGGCAGTCATCGTGCGTGCCTTAGACGTCCAGTTGCGCCATGCAGTGCTCGACGGCCTTGGCCATGCGCCGTTCCACCGTCGCCAGGCTGATCCCGTGAGCGAGAGCAATCTCGGAGTATGTCATACCGTCAAACCGGCTCAAGACGAAGACGTCACGGTATAGCGGCGGCATGGTCTGCAGAATCTGTTTGAGATGGATGCGATCCACCGCGGTGACCGCGCTTGGTTGCGGCATCGGCGCTGACTGCTGGAGCGCCCTGTCTCTCAGCATCAGACGCCGACGCTCGTCACGAACCAGGTTGAGGGCGACCCGCAGCAGCAAGGCCTTGGGGTGGCGGATGTCGTCCAGAAGGTAGGGGGTTATGCGCAGATAGGTCTCCTGGACGACATCGGCGGCCTCGTCGGCGTCCACGCGGGCGCGAAGCCGCTTTCCCAGCCATCCCGAGTAGCGACGGTAGAGCCCGTTGAGACTCGCCGCAGCGCCCGTGTCCATCTCCTTCACATCGCTCAAGGCGACCTCCAGCCGGTTCTGGGGCGGAGGGAATCCGGGCGCGCGCCCGAGATTACACGCGCGCGCCGAAGGGCGCGCCGCGCATGACCGCGAACGAACGCCGCGCTTTAAGGGCGCGGTCGTAAAGGTGAGCTTCGCACAGGGGATTCCCGGCCCCTATCGACGCAAGCGCCGACAGTCGAAGCATGAATCAAACGGCGGCGCGGTGCAAGGTGGAGGGGTCGGGCGAGGAATCCTCCGCGAAGAGGCCCGCTACTTCAGGGTGAAGCGCCGCCTCCGCCGATGACGGACCCCCGGCTCTCGCTCCGCCCCTATATGGCGGCGCCCGACCCGCGTTGATCTACGGATAGAGGACGGGGAAGGCAAGCCGTAAGCGGGGTGGCGATCTTCGGCCGAAGCGGGTGGCATCACCGGAAACTGCGCAAGTTTCTTGCGGACTGTCCGCAGGATCCTGGCATTGCGGGGGCGGGGCCTCCGGCGCAGCGTGGGGATCGCAAACCCGGGGAAAACATGACCTCAAGCGCTCAGATTAAGATGACTTCGCAAGCCTCGACGCTGAGCCCTCGCGAGCTCGAGTGCCTCGCTTGGGTCAGCCGTGGCAAAAGCTCCGGCGATATCGGCGATATCCTGGGGCTCTCGCCTCGGACCGTCGACAGCTACCTCGAGAAGGTCTGCGCTAAACTTCGCGTCCGGACCCGTATCGAAGCGGTCGCTTTGGCGGTGCGAACCGGCATCATCGACATAGAGTGAACCTGGCTCACACGTTGGGCGCGATATCGTAGCGAGAATCGGAGCATGGTTGCTAACTGAACGGTGATCATGTCGCAAAACGCTGGAGACATCATCAAAGCTTTCGCGGGGGAGATCGCCGCCCGCGATGTTCGCCGACTGGAATCCTATTTGGCGGATCACGTCGCGGCGAGGTTTGACGTCGCCGGCGAGCTGTCCGGTCGCCCCGCACTCCTGGCCTTCTGGCGCCGGCTCTTCCAAAGCTACGTCCTCTTCGAGCTTCACATCGTCAGGACCATTATCGAGGACAACTTGGTGCTCGCTGAAAGCGTCTATCTGCTTGGCGGCCGCCGTGGCGGCGTTTTGCCCGTCAAGGCGATCTCGGTCTTCGAGGTCGAGGCGGGCGCGATCACTCTGTGGCGCGACCACGCTGATCTGAGCGAGGTGCCGGCGTCCGAAACGGATCGGTGGAGACGGCTAGGCTCCGCGCGTTGGTGAGCTTTTGCGAGA
>NZ_JAEMRD010000201.1 GCF_016463485.1 Brevundimonas sp. | reverse complement strand
CCCCCGAACCCTCCTCCGACCCCAAGGACGACTGATGCGCACACTGGCGACGACCGCAGCCCTGCTGATCCTGGCCGCCGCCAGTTCCGCCACCGCCCAGACCTCGACCGCTCTCAAGGACGCGATCCAGCGGGATTACGAGACCAGCCTGGGCGCCATCTTCGACGACTTCCACCGCAACCCCGAACTGTCGGGCATGGAGGTGCGGACCTCGGCCCGGATGGCGGCCCTGCTGACCGGCCTGGGCTATGACGTCACCACCGGCGTCGGCGGCACCGGAGTCGTCGCGGTTCTGAGGAACGGCGACGGGCCCACGGTCATG
This sequence comes from Brevundimonas sp., assembly GCF_016463485.1. GTDB lineage: Bacteria > Pseudomonadota > Alphaproteobacteria > Caulobacterales > Caulobacteraceae > Brevundimonas. The sequence continues at coordinate 4,044 of NZ_JAEMRD010000201.1, read as the reverse complement.
ATGCGGGCCGACATGGACGGCCTGCCGCTGAAGGAGAACTCCGGCCTGGCCAATGCCTCGACGGTGACCCAGGTCGATGCCGACGGGACCGAGAAGCCGGTCATGCACGCTTGTGGTCACGACGTTCACATCACCGCCCTGGTCGGGGCGGCGCGCCAGATGATGGAGCGCAAGGGTGACTGGTCCGGCACCCTGGTCCTGATCGTCCAGCCCGCCGAAGAGCGCATCTTCGGTGCCCGGGCCATGGTCGAGGACGGCCTGTATTCCCGCTTTCCCAAGCCCGACTATGCCCTGGCCTTCCACGTCTCGGCCGACCTGCCGACCGGCCGGGTCTCTGTGCCGTTGACCATCCATTCGTCGAGCTCGGACAGCGTCGACATCGCGGTCCACGGCGTCGGAACCCACGGCGCCTATCCGCAACTGGGCGTCGATCCCGTGCTGGTCGCCTCGTCCATCGTGGTCAATCTGCAGTCGCTGCGCAGCCGCACGGTCAGCCCGCTGGAGGGGGCCGTGGTCACGGTCGGAGCCATCCACGGCGGCATCAAGCACAACATCATCTCCGACCGCGTCGACCTGCAACTGACGGTCCGGGCCGACACGCCCGAGGTCCGCACCCAGCTTCTGGACGGTATCGACCGGGTCGCGCGCGGGACGGCCCAGGCGCTGGGCGTGCCCGAAAACCTTCTGCCCACCGTGGTCCGCTCGGCCACCGAGACCACACCCCCGACCCGCAACGACCCCGAGACCGCCCAGCGGATTCGGACCGCCATCGCCTCGGCGATGGGCGAGGCCGTGCTGATCGACGAGCCCCGCGCCGGCATGGGTGCCGAGGACTTCGCCTATTTCGTCACGCCCGAAAGCGGGGTGAAGGGCGTCTATTTCGACGTCGGAGGCACCCCCGCCGCCGATGTGGACACGGCACCCGGGCACCACTCGCCGCTGTTCAGGATCGACCCCGAACCCTCGGTCACCACGGGGACGGAGGCGATGGTGGTGTCAGCGCTCACACTGCTGGCGAAAACCTGATCGGAGCAGGACTGAGGCGTCTTGCCACTGTGGCTGAACCTTTGCCGTCGGATCGGCGTTGATCCCGGCAATCTGGAGAAGACCCATGGCCCTGTCCCGTATCGCCACCGTCCTCGGCGGCCTGCTGATCTCCAAGGGCGGACGTCGTTTCGCCGGACGGCATGCGGGCAAGCTGGCGCTCGCGACCCTGGCCTGGGAGCTGTATCAGCAGCACCGCAACAAGGCCGTGCGGAGCGGACGGCGCGTCTGACGCACGAGGCTTGCGCTACCCCGCGTCAACCGGCGTAGGATCGCGAAAACGAGGAAGCGCGCCATGATCACCGTCCATCACCTGAACAACTCGCGCTCGCAGCGCGTGCTGTGGCTGCTGGAGGAACTGGGCGTCCCCTATGAGGTCAAGCGGTACGAACGCGACGCCAAGACCATGCTGGCCCCGCCGGAACTGCGCGCGATCCATCCCCTGGGCAAGTCGCCGGTGATCGAGGACGAGACGGGCACCACCGCCGAGACCGGGGCCATCATCGAACACATCCTGGCCCGGCATCCCGGCAACGCCCTGACGCCTGCGCCCGGGAGCGAGGCGGCGAAGCGGATGAACTACTGGCTGCACTATGCGGAAGGGTCGGCGATGACGCCGCTGCTGCTGAAGCTGGTCTTCGGGGCCCTGCCCGGGCGCGCGCCCGGTTTGATCCGCCCGGTGGTCAAGGCGGTGTCGACGAAGGCTCAAGGCAGTTTCATCGACCCCCAGATCGCAGCCCACACCGCCTATTGGGAGGGCGAACTGGCCAGGTCGCCCTGGTTCGCGGGCGAGGCCTTCAGCGCCGCCGACATCATGATGAGTTTCCCGGTCGAGGCCGCCTCCAGCCGGGTCCCGTTCGGGCCGGACAAGCCGAAACTCAAGGCCTTCCTCCAGACCATCCACGCTAGGCCGGCCTATCAGCGGGCGCTGGAGCGGGGCGGGCCCTACGCCTACGCCTGAGACAAGGCGTTTGACATCGCGGTGATCGGGGCAACCGGCGGGGTCGGCCCGCGTTAACGACGGATGCGTATCCAGACCCTCCAGATCACCGTCGGCGTCGTCGCCGCCATCGCCTTCGTCATCGCCTTCATCTCGGCGGGGGTGGCACTGGTGTCGTTCGCCTTCGCCCTGGTCGGAGCAGCGGCGCTCGGCTGGGTCACCTACAGCATCGCCAAAAGGATGCTGAGCCAGCGCCGGTCGCGCGATGTGACCCCGTCCTGACGGCAAATCCGCCGCTGACTTGAGTTTCGCCGTCAGGCGCCCTAGTCTCTTTGGCCGGTCGCGCGCGCCCAGCGACCGCCAAAAAGTCTCAAGACAATCCTTTCAGTCCGCCGCCGGTGCTCCGGGCGATATCGAAGAAACTCCTGATCCCTATGGAAAAAGTGCCTATGACGGGCGAGGGCTATCGCGTCCTCGACGACCAGTTGAAGCAGTTGAAGTCGGTAGAGCGTCCCAGCGTCATCGCGGCGATTTCCGAAGCCCGCGAGCACGGTGACCTGTCCGAAAACGCCGAGTATCATGCGGCCAAGGAACGCCAGGGCTGGATCGAAGGCCAGATCGCCGAGATCGAGGACAAGATCAGCCGCGCCCAGGTCATCGACGTCTCGAAACTGTCGGGCAGCCAGGTCAAGTTCGGCGCCACGGTCACCGTGGTCGACGAGGACACCGAGGACGAAGGCCGTTACCAGATCGTCGGCGAGCACGAGGCCGACGTGAAGGCGGGCAAGATCTCCATCTCCTCGCCCATCGCCCGCGCCATGATCTCCAAGGAGGTCGGTGACGTCGTCGAGGTCAACACCCCCGGCGGGGTCAAGGCCTACGAAATCCTCAAGGTCGAGTGGAAGTAGGCTCACCCCTGCGAATCCAGGTCGTCTCTGACGGCCGCGCGGGAATCGAGAATCAGGCGCTGGGCCTCGCCGAGGCGATCCAGCGCCTGACCCCCGCAGACATCATGATCAAACGCGTCCGCTGGCGGCCGCTGTTCGACCGGTTGCCGGTCGCGCTGAAGACGCCGGCCATGCTGGACCCGGCGTCAGATACCCCCTTCCCCAAGCCGGACGAGCCCTGGCCCGATCTGTGGATCGCCACCGGCCGGGCGACCCTGCCGCTGTCCCTGGCCGTGCGCCGCCTGAGCGGGAGCCGGACTTTCGTCGTCCAGACCCAGGATCCCCGCCTGAGCCCCGAACGGTTCGACATGGTGGTCGCGCCCGCCCACGACGAACTCGAAGGCGACAATGTCTTTCCGATCACCGGCTCTCCCCACCGGATCACGCCCGAGCGGATCGCGGAGGCCGCCCCGGCGTTCGCCGACGCCATCGCCGCCCTGCCCCATCCGCGGGTCGCGGTCCTGATCGGCGGACGGTCCAGGGCGTTCGATCTGCCCGAGGCCCATGCTGCAGAACTGGCGGACGAGATCGTTGAAGCGATCCGGGCGATCGGTGGCTCCCTGCTGCTGACCTATTCGCGCCGGACGCCGGATGCGGCGCGCGCTGCAATGACCAAGCGGCTCAAGACCCTGCCCGGCCTGATCTGGGACGACGCGGGAGCGAACCCGTTGTTCGCGTGGCTGGAGGCCGCCGACTACATCCTGGTCACCGAGGACAGCGCCAACATGGCCACCGAAGCCGCCTCGACCGGCAAGCCGGTTCACATCCTGCCGATGGTCCCGCTGAAGGCCCCCGGCAAGTTTGCGGCCCTGCATGCCGATCTGGAAGAACGCGGCGCGACCCGGCCGTTCGACGGGGTGCTGGAAACCTGGACCTATGAGCCCCTGCGCGAGACCGACCGTGCGGCGCGCGCCGTGCTGGAGGCGATGGGCGCGCGGGGTTAATCCCCACTATTTCCGCTCATCCCGGCGAAAGCCGGGGCCCAGTCCTCAAGTGAGGCAGTGCGGGATCAGGCGTTACGTCCTCGGCGGAAATGTCAAACTCCCCAAAGCACTGGATCCGGCTTTCGCCGGGATGAGCGGAGTCTTTTCAATCACCGCCACCGCCGTCCCC
>NZ_JAEMRD010000068.1 GCF_016463485.1 Brevundimonas sp. | reverse complement strand
CCTGTTCGGTCGGGGTGATGTCCGCGCCTTGAGCGAGCCCCGTCGCGTTACCGGCCAGCCTTTGGCGGTAGGCATCGACAACAGACGGAATGGTGCCCGTTGCGGGCGGGCTGACCAAGGGAGTGGGAGGGGTAGCAGAGGCTGTCCGGGACGCTTGATTGGCGGGCGCGATGATCGTCAGCCCGTTCGCAGGCGCGACCGGGGCGTCGATCAGGGCGGCCGGTGCGGGAAAACCCAGTCGCGCGGCTTGCCCACTGATCTCCAGGATGACGTGATCGATCTGAATTGATTGAACGACCGCTCCCGTGGAGAGCGCCTGTCCCGGCCTGACCGAAACCGGCGGCGCATCGCCGACCGCGATCACCGCGCTCGACGCCTCGGCCGGGATCGCCATGAAGATCGCCTTGAGGACCAGCCCGCCCCCTGCTTCCTGAGCGGCGTCCTGCGGGCTGCCGAACGGCGACCAGGCCAGAATGGCCGCGAGGTCCGTTGTTGTGGCGGTCGCCCCGGCCGGCGGGGCGATCACGATCCTGTCGCGCCCGTCGTCATATCCGGAAATCCGCCACAACACCGGCGCGGCGGCGACGGCGACCGAAATCACGACGGCAGCCCTCAGCAGTTGGAGCGCCAGGGGTGCCTCCAGTCGTCGGATCAGGATCAGAATGCGGTGGATCACGTCCGGATAACCCGGCGCGCGACGAAGTCCGTCATTCGTATTTCGACCTCCACGCGGCTGCGGGCTCTGGAGCACCTGGACCTCGGAGACACGGGAGACGCAGCCATCATATTCCATTCCCGCAGGCCACCTGGAGTGGGTCGCCGCGACCAACGCGGTACCGGTGGCGCACCTTCTGGCAGTCAGACGTGCCGGAGTCGTCAGCGTTCCGCAACGAGGTCCGCAGCCAGTCCGTCGCCGCCGACCTTTCCATCCTTGCCCAGGCTCATCAGATCAAAGGCGCGCCCCCTGCCCGGGCTCTCGTAGACATAGGCGGCCCCCCACGGATCGACTGGAACCTCGGGCAGATAGCCTTCCTCGGACCAGTTGTTCGCGACCGGCGGCGTGGTCGGCCGATCGACCAGTGCGGCCAGGCCCTGACCTGTCGTGGGATAGTCGCCGTTGTCGAGGCGATAGACCTTGAGCGCCGCGGAGATGGTGCGCAGATCGGTCTTGGCCACCGTCACCCGGGCCTGATCCGGCCGTCCGATGATGTTGGGCAGGATCATCAGGGCGACAACGGCGATGATGGCAAGCACCACGATCATTTCGATCAGGGTAAACCCGGACCTCGGTGTGGGGGTTCTGCCTGTCTCGGCGCAGTCCTCGCTTCGCCTGTGCCCGGGCGTCTGTAACATTGTGATCACTGTGAAAAGCCCGCACTGACGCGTCATAATCCGACTGAAACGACAACGGCGGGGCCCGGTGTGAGCCCCGCCGCAGCGCCCGCAGATGTCCTGATCAGGGGACTTCGATCGGATCAGACGTCAGGCTCAACGCAATGATATCGTTCATGCCCGGATCACGGGGATCTGAGTTCGCCGACGCCCCGAAGCTGGTGGCGAAGCCGAGACCGAACCGTTGCGCACCCTGGGGCGTCATCGTCGGCGGCGGGGGAGCCGTGGCTCCATCGCTCCCTCCTCCGCCACAGGCCGCCAGCCCCATCAGGGCCGACGCCGCGGCCCCACCCAACAGCACGCGGACGACGAGCCGCTGCGAAGGCCTTTGCGATTGCGCGCTCATCGGCTGGCACCGGGCAGAGGCGTGTTCAGGTAGGGGAAGGCGTTCTGGAGTTCAGTCGCCCGGATCGGTGCCCCGTCCGTGAAGTTGACGTTGCCGACGGGCGCGTTGGCCGGCTGGCAGAGCCCCAAAGCGGTCTGGACGCTGTTGATCGGCACCGGATAGCAGAGCCGGCCCATGGCGACGCGGAGGGTGATGTCCACCGTATCATCGCCGGGACGCCGGCCGTTGGGATAGCCCGCCAGGTCGTCGCCGACCACGCCGAACGTGCTTTGCGTCGCCCGGGGGGTCGGTGCGATGGCCGTATTCAGTCGCATGATCTCCGCACCGCGCACCGTCTGCTGCTGATTCAGGGTGGGGATACCGGTCAGGAAGGTGGCGACCAGGTCATTGCGGGGGAAGTTGTTGGGTGCAAGGTCCGCGATGTTGGTTCCCAGGGTCGCGTTGACCGGGCCCCGGAACAGGGCGTTCAGGATGGCCGGGAAGGTCGGGTTGGTCACATAGTCGGCCAGGGCGGCGTCGCCGGTCGGCTCGGCTGCGTTGAACAGATCCTTCTGCGGCAGGCCGATGACCAGTTCGTTGACCAGCGGGTGCGACAGACGCGACACCTGGACGTAGGCGCCGCCATTCACTGTCGGATTTGTAAAGGTCGGCGTCGGGTCGCGCAGCGTGGCCTGTGGCAGGCTGGCGGTCGTCCAGCCGCCGATCACACCGTTTCCGGTGCCGGTCAGGCAGCTGACCGGCACCTCGAGCGCGATCGACGTGACGTTCAGGCTTCCGACGAGGTCGTCATTGGCGCGATTCTGGGTGATGCCGCCGGGAAAGCCGCGACCGTCGCCTGCGCCGGGGGCACTGTCGCCCTCGATCGGGACATAGTTCACCAGGTCGAAGGACTCGCCCAGGTTGACGGCGAAGGCCTCGGCCCGTTGTCCGACAAAGGCTCGACCCGCCGTGGCGCAGCCCGGGATGTTGACGGCCTGGATGAAGCCGTTGGCATAGGCGGCGTAGTTGGGGATGGTCTTGTTGCCGACATTGTCGAGCGGCTTCAGAATGGTGACGTTCGTACCGCCGGGCGTGGTGATCGGCTGGATCGTACCGGTTCGGCGATCGCCGCGGATCACGTTGATCGTATAGCTTTCCTGTTCGCCCAGATCGGGATCGTCACCGCCTGTGACCTGGCCGATGGCGCGCAGCGCGATCGGCAGGGTCTTGCCGCCCACGCTGATCGTCGCGCCGTTGCCGCCGTTGCGCAGCGTATTGGTGAACTTCCACTGGAAGGTGATGTCTTCGGCCGCGTCGCCGTTGTTGTCGATGTGAATCTCATAGATCGCGTCGGGATCCAGGGTGAAATAGTTGGGGCCGTAACCGGGACCCTGGAGAGGCTGATAGTTGGCGATCAGGGTCACGAACGCTTCGCGTCCGGGCTCATAACTGCGGAACATATAGAAGTCGGTGCCGTCGACCTTGGGCGACTTGGTGATGGCGGCGGCCTCCCGGTGGCTGGACGCCAGTGTCGGGGCTGCGCCGAGCGCGACGATCGTAGAAAGGGCGGTGGCCATCGCAAGGCGATGACGGTGGGTCGGGTGCATGCGGGCTCTCCTGGAGCGTTTGACGGTGTTCGACTTCTGCGTCGGACGTCTGCCGCCTGCACAACGGACTTCCATGTCCCAGCAACGCCATTCGCCACATTCCGGATGCATCTGCGGCGAAAAAAAGTTGGCGGTCGCCCCGCCGCAGGTGGTTCTAGAGGCCGAGCCAGCGCAACAGCCGCGGCTGACGCCTGGGCAGGACGTCGACCCACCGCCACTCCCCCGAGCCGATCACAACAACCATCGTGGCCCCCTCCGGAAGCGGCACGATCACGAACCGGGGACCGCGCAGAGGCTGGTTGCGGCACCGGGGCGGAGCGTTCTCGACGACCTCGATCGTCATGGCCCTGACGACGGCCAATGGATCGGCGGCCACGGCTTCGGGCGGAGCAACCCAGTCGCCGTCCCACAGCTGTATGGCATTCGAGACCGATCGGGCCGTTGACGGAATGGCCGTCAGGGCTGCCTGAACCGCTTCATCACGACCGTACCGGTCCTGTAGCAGCGCATCGATTGCACAGCCTCCGCTCGGGCCGAAAGCCGCCGCCCGGAGACGCTCCAGCTGCTCCTCCGACAGGGCGGCGATCTGTGCCGGAGGGGTGTTGAGCGCCGTCGCGTCGGCACCCGTCATCTGTTCGACCAGAGCCAGCACATCGGGGCTTTCGGTCGACGAATCTGCACTTTCCGCAGGTGGCTCACCTTGAACCGGCGGTGCAGCAGGGGTTGTCGGAACTGGATCGCGCGCTTCGGTTTGCGGCGCGGCCTCTTCGGCAGGTGAACTGGCCTCCTCCGCCGGTTCCAGGCGCGGCTCCGGCTCCGGCTCCTGGATGTCGTGCGATTCCGTCGGTGGCTTTGGCGCGGATGCGATCGGAGAGGCAATCCCGCGGCCGTCCGCCAGCGAGACGTCTATGTACCGGCTCAGGTCGGGTGCCGTTGGAGGGGGGCGAATGGCCAGCGCGGACAGGATGACGAGGTGAACGAGGACGATGGCTGGAAGCGCCACCCGGCGGGGACGCTTCGCGATGCTGGACGTGATGCGACGCGCCAACGATCGCAACGGCAGAGGCAAGGCTCCCCAGAGCCCACGCCGAACCTGCGTCATGGGATCTGTCAGCCTGTTGATCAGCGTCGCCCGTTTCACCTCCCAGCTACGCCTGATCGGCTTCAAGGATGCAAACGGCTCCGCTCAGGGGTTTGTACCCCAGAGACACGTCCACGGTTCCGACGCTGCCATACCGCGTGTGACGGCCGTGACCCGATCAGCGGTCGTGCCGTGGCTTGTGCGATCGACGGGTGACCCTGGGGCCGATCGCGTCTGAACCGCCTCGAGCATGTCCAGCGTCTGTGCCAGCCGGAGATCAAGGTCGATGGCGGGATAAGCGGGCGGGCGATGGTCAGCCTGCGCGCGGCGGCCGGCCGCTGCGATCCACCATCCTGCCAGACAATCGGCCTGAAGCTCCCGCCGGGGTCCCCGGACCTCAGGATCGTCACCCATGAGGTGCTGAACGTGGTGGCCGACCTCGTGGGCCACCAGGAGTGCCGCCATGGAAGGGCCGTCGTCGCCCAGACCCTGTGAGACCGCGTTCAGGTCGCCCAGGTCCAGCACGACCCCGACATCCGCCGAATAGCCGGCACCGCGAGCCGGGTGGCCCACCGGAGTCTGCAGGAAAACGATGCGCGGCGGGGCGTAGAGCGATCCTCTCGCAGCAAATGCAGACGTCCACTCTGCCGTCGTCGACTGAACCATCGCTTCATAGACGTTCTGCTGTTCACTGTGGCTGTCGATCTCGCCTCCGACCTGGGACAGGCCCAGCAGAGTCAGTGAAAGTGTGACGAAAGTCATCGGCACGAACGCAAACTCCGATTGCTCCGTCGCCGAGACAGATTGTCTGGCCGACAAAGGGGAGCGAGCCCTACCACAAACTGAGCGTGACGCCCGCTATCGGCTGCACGGCCACCCACTGTGGATCAGACGGCATTGGGCCGGCGGCGGCCACCGGTCTGGCGTAGAAAATGGCGGCAACGGCGGGAATGCCCGGATTCAAGGCGGCTTCAGCGGCCCATCCATCGAATAATGCAAACGATTGTTGCAATCGATTGCATTTGAGGTATTGTCGACTTCACGGGCTCATTCAGAAGCCCGAGGGAATTGGGGAAGACACCATGAAGCGGATCACTGTCGTTTGTGCGGGCGCGCTGCTGGCGGCTCTCGGGAGCACCGGGGCCTGGGCCCAGTCGGCGGACCAGAGCGCCGAGCCGGAAACCACGACGGTCGACGAGATCGTCGTGACCGCGGTCGCGGGCTCCAGCACCACCCTTCGCTCCAGCGTGTCGGTCACAACCCTGAGCGCCGAGGCGGTCGAAGACCTGGCGCCGCGTTCCACCGCCGAAATCTTCCGCAGCATTCCGGGCATCCGTTCCGAATCGTCGGGCGGCGAGGGCAACGCCAATATCGCCGTACGCGGCCTGCCTATCTCGACGGGGGGTGCCAAATTCCTCCAGATCCAGGAGGACGGCCTGCCGATCCTGGAGTTCGGCGACATCGCGTTCGGCAACGCCGACATCTTCACCCGCTATGATGCCACCGTGGCCCGGGTCCAGGCGGTGCGCGGGGGTTCGGCCTCGACCTTCGCGTCCAACTCGCCGGGCGGCGTCATAAACCTGATCACCCAGACGGGTGCCCGTGACGGCGGCAGCTTCGCCCTGACCAAGGGGCTGGATTTCGACACCACGCGCGGCGACTTCCAGTACGGTGGCCGCATCAGCGAAAACATGTTCGGCTCGATCGGGGGCTTCTATCGCACCGGCGAGGGCGCGCGCGATGCGGGCTATACCGGCGAAGAGGGCGGCCAGGTTCGCGCCTCGCTGACCCGCGAGTTCGAAAGCGGCTATGTCCGGCTCAGCGCCAAGTATCTGAACGACCGGGCCATCGGCTATCTGCCGTCGCCGATCCGGGTGACGGGCACGAACAGCGACCCCAGCTGGGGTCCGCTGCCGGGCTATGACGCGTCCAGCCAGACCCTGCATTCGGCCCTGTTCCGCAACAGCCCCGGCCTGGACGGATCGAACGGTCCGCGTGTCTCCGACATCGCCGACGGCATGCATCCGGAAGTCCTCTCGGGCGGGCTGGAGGCCAGCTTCGACCTCGGCGCCGGCTGGACCCTGACCGACAAGTTCCGCATCGCCTCGGCCTCGGGTCGGTTCGTGTCGCCCTTCACCGCCGGTGTGGCCTCGCCCAGCGCGACGGCCGTGTCGATCGGCGGCGCAGGCTCGGTCGCTCGCTACGCCAACGGGGCCAATGCGGGTCAACTGGTTCCCGCCGGCGTCAACGGCAATGGGCTGATCGCCTCGATCGTTCTGTTCGACACCGAGATCAACGATTTCGGCAACATGGCCAACGACCTGAAGCTGGAACGCGAGTTCGACGCCGGGACGGGCACGCTGAAGGCCACCTTCGGCTACTACCGGTCCAGCCAGCAGATCGACATGGACTGGCTGTGGAACTCGTATCTGCTGGAAGTGAAGGGCGACAACGCCGCTCTGGTCGACGTCTTCAGCAGCGCCGGCGTGAAGCAGACGCAGAACGGCCTGGTCGGCTATGGCGCGACCTTCTTCGGCAACTGCTGCCGCCGGTCCTACGACGTCGGCTATGACATCGACGCCCCCTATGTGGCGCTGAGCTGGGAGGCCGGCCCCCTGATCGTCGACGGCTCGCTGCGTTACGACTCGGGCACCGCCAGCGGGACCTTCGCCGACGGCATCGTCGCCACCCGCGACATCTCCGGCGACGGGGTGATCCAGGTGCCCGAGACCAAGGTCACGGTGATCGATTTCGCCAACACCAAGCCCGTCGACTACGACTGGAACTACGCGTCCTGGTCGATCGGGGCCAACTATCAGGTCAGCGACGACATGGCCGTCTTCGGTCGCGCAAGCCGGGGCGGTCGCGCCAACGCCGATCGTCTGCTGTTCGGTCCGGCAATCCTGGCCAACGGCAACATCCGCAGTTCGGACGCCGCCGTCGACATGGTGGATCAGTACGAGGCCGGCGTCCGTTATCGCAGCGGGCCGGTGCAACTGTTCGCCACGGCCTTCCTGGCCAGGACCGAGGAAACCAATTTCGAGGCCACCAGCCAGACCTTCACCGACGCCGAATACGAGGCGAAGGGGATCGAGGTCGAAGCCTTCTATCGCAACGGCGGGTTCGATTTTTCGGGCGGCGTGACCTGGACCAATGCGGAAATCACCGCCGATCGCCTGAACCCCGCCAACGTCGGCAACACGCCCCGGCGTCAGGCCGACTGGGTCTATCAGGCGACGGGATCGTACAGCTGGGGCGGATTGCGGGTCGGGGCCAACGTGGTCGGCACGACCGATTCCTATGCCCAGTTCGACAACCAGCTGGTCCTGCCCGGCTATGTCATCGTCAATCCGTTCGCCAGCTATGACCTGACCGAGGACCTGTCGCTGTCGCTGAACGTCAACAACGTCTTCGACGAGTTCGCGGTCACCGAGAGCGAGGAAGGCTCGATCACCGGAGGGGCGGCCAACATCCTGCGCGCCCGGACCCTCAACGGGCGAACAGCCAGCCTGACCCTGCGTTACACGTTCTGACCAGACCAGCCGTCCGCTAACCCCTCCAAAGGCGCGGCCAGTTCAACTCGCGGCCCGGTTTCGACCGGGCCGCTTTTTCTTTTTGACGCACCGGCCGCGACCGCTCATTCCATGCCTATGCCGCTCACGAAGAAAACCGTCGGAAGCCTGGCCGATCTGGCGCGCCTGGCGGGGCTGTCGACCTCGACCGTGTCGCGCGCCCTGGCCGGCAATCCGGCGATCCGTCAGGAGACGCGCGAGCGCATCACCGCCCTGGCGCGCGAGCACGGCTATCGGCCCAATGTGGTGGGGCGCAATCTCAGGACCGGTAAGACCCAGGCGATCGCGGTCATCCTGCCGCTGGGACACGAGATCGGCCAGCCGGTCTCGGATCCGTTCTTCATCACCCTGCTGGGGCATCTGGCGGACGCGCTGACCGCGCGCGGCTATGATCTTCTGCTGTCGCGGGTCATTCCTTCGGACAGCGACTGGCTGGCCAACATGACCGATTCCGGCCGGGTCGACGGGGTTCTGATCATCGGCCAGTCGGACCAGATCGAGACCATTGAGGCGGTGGCGCGGCGCTATCCGCCGCTGGTGATCTGGGGTGCCAGTTTTCCGGGAAGGGTCCAGTGCACCGTCGGGACCAACAACCGCACGGGCGGCGAGATGGCCACCCTGCATCTGCTGAACGGCGGGCGACGCCACCTCGCCTTCTTCGGCAATCCGGACTTCCCCGAGCTGGGCGAGCGTTACGAGGGTTTCCTGGCGGCGCACAGGAAGGCGGGCGCCGCCCCGCCCGAGCACCTGCTGGCCGTGCATCTGACGCCCCAGACGGCCTATGAGACCATCGGCGAGTTCCTGGACGGCGGCGCGCGCGTGGACGGCATCGTCGCGGCCACGGATATCATCGCCATGGCCGCGATCCGCGCCCTGACCGAGCGGGGGCTGTTGGTGCCCGGCGACGTGGCCGTGGTCGGCTACGACGACCTGGAGATCGCCATCCACGCTACTCCGGCCCTGACGACCGTGCGTCAGGACATCGGCGCGGGCGCCATCGCCATGGTGGATCTGCTGATGCGGCGGCTGGCGGGCGAGGAGACGGACTCCGTCATCCTGCCCCCCGAACTGATCGTGCGTCAGTCGGCCTGAGGCGAACGGATGCGAATGGCGTGGATCGCGTCATTCGAGATCGTGAACTCGCGCGATTCTAGACCCCGTACTGGCTGTCGTCGAACCGGGCCAGGCGGGCTTTGGCGGGGTCCAGGACCGCGTTGACCGCCAGCGCGCCGAACAGGATCGCCGCCAGAACCGTCGCCAGCACGAAGCCGTAGATCGGCGCGCCGAAGATGTCGCTGACCGCGCCCATGGCGAGCGGTGCCAGCACGGCGCTGACGCAGGTGAAGAACAGGATCACGCCCGCCACCGCGCCGTGTTCCGCCTTGGCGAAGCAGCTGATGCCCTTGGAGTTCAGGGTCGGGTAGATCACCGACATGAACAGGCCCGACAGCGGCAGCAGCCAGACTGCCGCGCTCCGCCCGCCCGCGATCGATCCGGCGAAACAGATCAGGATGGCCAGGCTGGCGACGACCAGCACGGTGGTCCAGCGGAACCGGCTCATCATCCAGGCCCCCAGAAACCGGCCAGCGGCCCTCAGCACGAAGAAGATCGACAGGGCATAGACCGCGACCCAGACGGCCGGGCCATCGTAGCCTAGCAGCAGGGTCGGCATCCAGACGTAGATGGCGGTCTCCACCCCCACGTACAGCATGGTCCCCAGGCTGAAGGCCAGGGCGTAAGGGTCGCGCATCATGCGCACGGTGGACTTCAGGTCGGTCGGCGGCGCGGCGGTCTTCACCGCCGTCGGATAGCGCACCATCAGCGCCGTCAGGATCAGGCCGACCGACAGGACGCCGGCGATCACATAGAGCCATTTCCACGATGCGCCCCCGGCCAGCAGGGCGGCGACGATGGCCGGGCCGATGATGGCGCCGACGCCGAAGAAGCCCTCGACCGTGTTCATGGTGGCGGTGTGCGACTTGGTCGAGGTCGAGATGTCGCCGATCAGGGCCAAGGCTGCGGTCTTGAACACCCCGATCGCCGCCCCCGAGACGAACAGCAGCACCAGGAAGAACTCGAACGACCGTCCCACCGCAAACAGGAAGGCCGCGCCCGCGAACAGGGCCAGCCCCAGGATGATGGCCGGCTTGCGACCCAGGCGGTCGGCGAGGAAGCCCAGCATCAGCCCGGCCAGGGCGATCCCGCTCATGCTGGCATAGTGAAACGCGCCGCCCGCAGTCATGCCCAGGTCGAACTCGCGGATGACCTCCGGAATGATCACGCCGACTGAATCCGTGGTCATCGCGAACATCATGAACATCATGAACGTCAGGCCCTTGATGAGCCGGGTGTTCAGCGCCCGGTCAGGCGTCGGTGCGGTCTGTGTCACGGGCGTCGTCCTCCACGGACCCCCGGTCGGCCGCCGGTGCGGTTGCCGTCTTGCGGGGTCTCGATTGTCCAAAGATGTCGGCGGCCAGGGCGATTGCGCCCAGAACGCCCGATCGCTCGCCCAGGCCGGGCGGGACCAGATAGGCCGCGAGGGCCGCGTCATCGTCCAGGGCCGGCAGATAGCCGCCGAGCCGCGTCTTCAGGGCCGTTCGGACACGCTCCAGCAGGGCCGGATTGCCCCCGACGCCGCCGCCGATCACGATCCGTCGGGGGGCGGCCACATAGGTCAGGGTCGCGGCGAGTTGCGCCAGATAGTCGGCGATCAGGTCCCAGACCGGATCGTCCGCCGCGACGGTCTCGCCGGGTCGGCCCAGTCGCGCCGCCAGCGCCGGTCCGGACACCAGCCCCTCCAGACAGTCGCCGTGGAAGGGACAGGCACCCTGGAACGGATCGCGCGCCGGATCGCGCGACACCGGGACATGTCCCGCCTCGGGGTGCATCAGGCCGTGCACGGGTCGACCGCCGCTGATGATCCCGACGCCCACGCCGGTACCGACCGTGACATAGGCGTGGTCGATCAGGCCCCGTGACGCGCCCCACCGCCCCTCGGCCAGGGCTGCGCCAGCCACGTCGGTTTCCAGCGCGACGGGCACCGCGAAACGGCGCAAGCGTCCGATCAGGTCGGCCCCGGTCCAGCCCGGCTTGGGCGTCGGCAGGATCCGGCCCCAGTCGGGCGCGTCACGATCCAGCCGCACCGGACCGAAGGTGGCGACGCCGATCGCGTCGAAGGGGTGCTGACCGTGCTGGAGCGCCAGCAGGTCGCTGACGGCGGCCAATGTCTCGTCCGGCGTCGTGGTCGGGATTCGCACAGGCACCGACAGGTCGTCCGGGCTCGAGCCGAAGGCCACCAGCACCTTGGTGCCGCCCAGTTCAATGCCGGCGAAACGGCTCATGTCCGGTCCGCCAGCCAGAGCAGCGCGTAGGGCTCCAGCATGATCGACGGTCCGCTCTGGTCGCGGCCCGACACCAGATCGCGGCCTCCGCCGGTCCACCCTGGCGGAAGATCGGCGGCCACGCCACGGGGCGACAGATTGGCCAGAACGAGCAGCCGGCGCGACCCCTCGACGCGCTCGAACGCCAGCACGGCCTTTTGGGTCAGGGCGACCGGCCGGGCCGGCCCGCGAATGTCGAGCCCATCCAGTGACCGGGCCAGGTCGCCGAATCGCCGCAGCGCCGTGAAGGTCCGGCCCTCGATCCGGTCGGGGTCGTCACGCCCCTCCACCACGCTCCAGTCCATCACCGGCCGGTGCAGCCAGCGGCCCTCGTCGCGACGGGCCGGGTCCCGGTCGAAGGCCTCGTCGTTCCCCAGCGCCACCTCGTCGCCCATATAGATCAGGGGCCAGCCGTCCAGGCCGTGGATGATCCCGTACAGCAGGCTGAGCCGACGCGCGGCCAGCGCCTGATCGACGCCCTCGCGCCCGAGACCGACCAGGGCCGCCGCCATGCCGTTGGTCGAGGGCACGCCCCCCGGCGCGGTCTGGAAGGCTCGCCCCCCCGAGAACCCTCCGCCCGCATAGAAGTCGGACCAACGTTTCAGGTCGCGGGGTTCCGCATAGGCCGCGAGCGCGTTCCAGATCAGGTCGTCATGGCAGCGGACATAGTTGAGCCAGGCCGCGTGCGCCGGCCGCACCGACGCCGCCTCGATCAAGGTCCTGGCGATACCCGCGTCCTCGTCGGCCAGTGCACCCCACAGGGCGGTCATGACCCCGTTGTTGTAGGCCAGGTCGCATCCCGGCGACTGTTGACCGAAGAACGGCAGGACGTCGTCGATGCTCTCGATCGCCTCGGCCAGCAGGACGACGCCGGGTGCCACGATCGACAGGGCCGCGCGCCAGGCCTCGACGATCCGATAGGCCTCTGGCTGGTTGCGACACGAGGTCCCCTCGCGCTTCCAGAGGAAGGGCGCGCTGTCCAGGCGAAAGCCGTCGACCCCTTGGTTGGCGAGGAACAGAAGTACTTCCAGCATCTCGATGAAGACGGCAGGGTTGGCGTAGTTCAGGTCCCACTGGAACGGATAGAAGGTGGTCCACACCCAGCCGCCCATGGCGGGGTCGTGGGTGAAGCTGCCCGGCGCGGTGTCGGGAAAGACGTCGATCAGGTTCGCTTCCCAGGCCGCGACGGCCGCTTCGGTCGACTCGATCCGATAAAATTCGCGGTAAGCGGGATCGCCCGCGCGCGCCGCTGCGGCCCAGGCATGTTCGCGAGCCGTGTGATTGCACACCACGTCCAGCAGCAGACCCATGCCCCGCGCATGCAGCGCCGTGGTCAGGTCGGTCAGGTCGGCCATGCTCCCCAGATGCGGCTCGATCTCGCGAAAATCCGCCACTGCAAAGCCGCCGTCGCTGTCGCCGGGTCGCGATCTGAGCAGCGGAAGGGGATGAAGCCAGCGCACGCCGAGGCTCTGGAGATAGTCGAGCCTTCCGATCAGCCCCGTGAGATCCTGCGAGAAGCGGTCGACATAGAAGGTGTACACCACGTTGCCCGACGCCGACGTCCAGTCAGGCGAAGCCGCCCTGACCCGATCCTGCTCTGCCAAGGCTGACGGGCGCGTTCGCAGGGCGGTGGCCAGACTGCCTGCAAGTCGCGCCAGCAGAGGTGCGCCTTCGGGCCCCGACCCGTAGATGTCCTGAAACCGTGCCTCGAACTCCGACCAAAGCGGGTGACCGCAAACGGGATCGTCGTCGAGGATATAGGGCGATCTGTAGGACATGGACGCCAACCGACTTCTGACTGAACCGCAAGGCTGCGCCCCGCCCCAATCAAGCGCCAAATGCAATCGATTGCAAGACAGATGTATCGGTTACAGCGCCTTCTTTTGATCTGTGAAGTCATAGCCCAAACCGGGCCGCCCGTTTTCGCTCCTGGAGGCACGCATAGTGGCCTCGCTGAGGCCGAGGTCGTGCGCGATCTGCTTGCTAGAACGGCCGTCGGCGACCGCGATCATGACACGCAACGGAGCGGACGTGATCACCGCGATCGCATCGGCAGCGACGAGCGATGCCTGATGTACCGCCGGGCCGCCCTGCGGAAAGACGAAGACTCCACCCATGATGCGACCGAGAGACTGGACGATCGCGCCCAGACCGGAAGCCCTGTCGCCGAAGCCCGAGGCACCCAGCGCGCCGGCGAGGGCGAGGGCGAGGGCGACAGTCTCATAATCGCCCTTGGCGGACACAACGATCCAAGCCTTGGAGCGGGCGGCGGGAATCGAACCCGCACGAAAAGCTTGGGAAGCTTTCAGGCTACCACTACATCACGCCCGCGGAAGCCTGGGCGATATAGACCGGGAGGGCGCGAAGGCAAAGGCTTTCGCGCCCCGCCCCGCGTGCTTCAGTAGGCGAAGTCGCGGTAGATGCGGGTGACGTCGCCCTGCCAGTCGCCGTGATACAGGGCCAGCAGGCGGTCGGCGGGGGTCAGGCCTGAGTCGGCGATGTCTTCCAGTTCCGACAGATAGCCGCGCTCGTCGACCATGCCGCCGCTGAAGCGGGCGCGGTTCTTCAGGCCCTGGCGGGCGATGGTGACCATGTCGACGGCGATGTCGCGGACGGAGCGACCCGCCACCTCGGCCTTCAGGCCCAGGCGGGTCACGTCGCGGCGCAGGCGTTCGTGGTCGTCGATGTCCCAGTCCTTGCACAGATCCCAGGCGGCGGCGAGCGAGGGGGCGTCGTAGAAGATCCCGGTCCACAGGGCGGGCAGGGCGCAGATCCGGCTCCACGGGCCGCCGTCCGAGCCGCGCATCTCCAGATAGGACTTCAGCCGGACCTCGGGAAAGAGGGTGGTCAGGTGGTCGTTCCAGTCCGCCATGGTCGGGTATTCACCGGGCAGGATCGACAGTTTCCCAGCCATGAAGTCGCGGAACGACAGGCCCGAGGCATCGAGGTATCTGCCGTCGCGCTTGACGAAATACATCGGGGTGTCGAGCGCATAGTCGGCATAGCGTTCGTAGCCGAAGCCGTCCTGGAAGACGAAGTCGATCATGCCGGTGCGGTCGGGATCAGTGTCGGTCCAGACGTTGGCGCGGGCCGACAGGAAGCCGTTGGGCTTGCCCTCCGTGAACGGCGAACAGGCGAAAAGGGCGGTGCCGATGGGCTGGAGCGCCAGGGACGTACGGAACTTCAGCACCATGTCGGCCTCGGACTCATAGTCGAGATTGGCCTGGATGGTGCAGGTGCGCAGCATCATGTCGAGGCCCAGATTGCCTTTCTTGGGCATGTAGGCGCGCATGATGTCGTAGCGGCCCTTGGGCATGACCGGCACGTCGGCGCGGGTCCACAAGGGGTCGAAGCCGGCACCGAGGAAGCCGAGGTTCAGCTGATCGGCGACCTGCTTGACCTCCATCAGATGCTGGCCGGTCTCGTTGCAGATGTCGTGAATGGTCAGGAGCGGCGCGCCCGACAGCTCGAACTGGCCGCCGGGCTCCAGGCTGATGGAGGCGGTGAACCCTTCGGCGTTCTTGCGGCTCAGGGCGATCAGGTGGCCGCCTTCCTCTACCGGCGCCCAGCCGAAGCGTTGCAGGCCGGTCAGCATGGCGTGGATGCCGTTTGGACCCTCATAGGCCGGGCGGCGCAGGGTGGACTTGTCGAAGCCGAATTTCTCATGCTCGGCGCCGACCCGCCACTGGTCCCGGGGCTTGGCCCCACCGGACATGACGGACACGAGCTGGTCGCGAGTGAGCGGCGGATTGGCCATGGGTCGTCCCTTCCGATACGCAAACCGTATCGGTCCCTGTGGCGGCTAGATGGGCGGGAAACCGTGCCGCATCAAGCCTGTGGGCCAAGAGGATTTCTAATAGCGACGGTTGCGATCAGGCCGGTTCGGCCAGCAAGGCGTCGATCAGGGCGTGGGCCTCG
Source organism: Brevundimonas sp. (assembly GCF_016463485.1). Classification (GTDB taxonomy): domain Bacteria; phylum Pseudomonadota; class Alphaproteobacteria; order Caulobacterales; family Caulobacteraceae; genus Brevundimonas. The sequence continues at coordinate 1,994 of NZ_JAEMRD010000068.1, read as the reverse complement.
GGGCTGTTCCAGTCGGCCTCGCCGGCGAAGGACGCGCGGATGCGGCCCTGACGGTCCAGCAGTATGGTCTGGGGCATCTTGCCCTTGCCCGGAAACTCGAACGGCAGCTGGAATTTGGGATCGCTGTAGAGGGGCAGGGGCTCGTGGACGTCGATGAAGGAGGTGGCGTCGGCTATTTTGTCGGCGCCGGTATCGACATTGATGGGCAGGACCACGACCGGCCTGTCGGCATAGGTGGTGGCGAGGGCGGCGATGGTCGGCATCTCGGTGCGGCAGGGGGCGCACCACATGGCCCACAGATTGACCAGCACGACCTTGCCCCGGAAGTCGGCGAAGGTGGTGTCGGCGCCGTCGCGGGTCTTGAACACATAGGCGGGGGCGGCCGGGATGGCGGCGGGGGTCTCCAGCCGGGCCAGGGATCCGGTGGCGAAGCGGGCGAGGTCGCTCTTCGGCGCGGGCTGGGGCGTTGTGGAAACTTTGGCGACGACGTCCGGCTTGGCGTATAGGAACGCGCCGCCGCCGATCGCCGCGATCAGCACGACGCCCACAATCACGCCTATCGCCGTCTTCGAGCCGCTCATGACCGACAACACCACCCCGGAAGAAACGACTAAGGCGGAACAGAAGCCCGCCGGTCAAGACATGTGGGGCGGGCGCTTTTCGTCGCGCCCGGCCGATATCATGCAGGCCATCAATGTCTCGATCGGCGTGGACAGGCGCCTGTGGGCCCAGGACCTGGCCGGATCGCGAGCCCATTGCCGGATGCTGATCGCGCAGAAGATCATCCGGGCTGACGACGGCGCGGCGATCCTGGGCGGGCTGGATACGATCCAGGGCGAGATCGAGGACGGGTCGTTTCCTTTCCGCGACGCCTTCGAGGACATCCACATGAATGTGGAGGCGCGGCTGTCGGAGCTGATCGGCGAACCGTCGGGGCGGCTGCATACGGCGCGGAGCCGCAATGACCAGGTGGCGACCGATTTCCGTCTGTGGGTCCGCGACGCCTGTGACCGGACCGGGCATCAGCTGGTGGCCTTGCAGCGGGCCCTGCTGGCGCGGGCCGAACAGCATGCGGGCGACCTGATGCCCGGCTTCACCCACTTGCAGACGGCCCAGCCGGTGACCTTCGGCCATCATCTGATGGCCTATGTCGAGATGTTCGGGCGTGACGCCTCGCGCTTTGCCGATGCGCGGCGTCGGATGAACGAGAACCCGCTGGGGGCGGCCGCGCTGGCCGGTTCACCCTTCCCCATCGATCGCCATGCGACGGCGGCAGAGCTGGGTTTCGACCGGCCGATGGCCAACAGCCTCGACGCCGTGTCCGACCGGGATTTCGCGCTGGAGAGCCTGTCCACCGCCTCGATCACGGCGGGGCATCTGTCGCGGCTGGCCGAAGAGATCGTGGTGTGGATGACGCCGATGTTCGGCTTCGCGTCCCTGCCCGACGACCTGACCACCGGCTCCTCGATCATGCCGCAGAAGCGCAATCCCGACGCCGCCGAACTGGTGCGTGCCAAGACCGGGCGGATCATCGGCTCGTTCGTCGCCCTGTCGACCGTGATGAAGGGGCTGCCGCTCGCCTATTCCAAGGACATGCAGGAGGACAAGCCGCCGGTGTTCGAGGCGTTCGACGCCCTGGATCTGGCGCTGACGGCGATGACGGCCATGGTCACGGCGGTCGTTCCGAACACCCAGCGTATGGCAGCGGCGGCGGGGGCGGGGTTTTCGACCGCGACCGACCTGGCCGACTGGCTGGTGCGCGAGATCGACCTGCCGTTCCGCCGGGCGCACCACGTCACCGGCGCGGCGGTGAAGTTGGCGGAAGCGAAAGGCGTGGGTCTGGCGCAACTGTCGCTCGCCGAATTGCAGAGCCTTGAACCCGGCGTCACCGAGGCGGTTTACAAGGTGCTCTCTCCCGAGGCCTCCTGCGCCAGCCGCCAGAGTTTCGGGGGAACCGCGCCGGAACAGGTCCGCGCGCGCATCGCCGATTGGAA
>NZ_JAEMRD010000067.1 GCF_016463485.1 Brevundimonas sp. | reverse complement strand
AGCTGCTGGAGAAGCAGAAGGCCGGCAAGAAGCGCATGCGCCAGTTCGGCAAGGTCGAGATCCCGCAGGAGGCCTTCATCGCCGCGCTGAAGATGGATGAGGATTGAGTGGCCGCCGCTGGGGATGAGGAATTCGTAGGCCCGCTATTCAAGCGCCTCACCCTTACAGACGCCAATAAGGGCAACGCGCATACCTCCGGGCCCACGCTCACTAAGCCTGTTCGTGGGTATTTCCCCGACCCCTCTGGCGAGCCGGGGCGTCGAACGGACGTTGAGGTCATCCTCATCAACGATGATGCAGCTGGGATTGTGATGGTTTCGGCGGGCGGCGCCGTTGTCCAGATACAAGGCTCTCCGGCAGAGACTTACCTCTCAGAGGTACAGCCGCTGAGAAAATTTATGCAGGAGGATGACCTCTTGCTAATCGAGCCATCTGTCAGCAGTTCTCGCCACTTCCGGATCACACGCGTCGCGCAGGATTCGCCTCGCTTTGCATTACTCAACCCTCAAGCTGTAGGTGGAGCTGGCCTGCTAAAAAGCGCGGTCCAGCCGCCAAGCGATGTTGACCTTGTTAACGCAACATCGGAGCTCAACGCTCGGCTAACTCAGCCCTTCGAGCTTTTTGATGCCGGTGCGGTCTGGTTGCCGACGGGCAGACGGATTGCTCGTTCCCGAGCTTTCGTTGCTAAAGTCATAGATGCTTACGACAGCCGGTGCGCCTTTTGCGGATTAGGAGCTAGGCTTGTAAGTGGGCGCTCTGAGGTCCAGGCGGCCCACATCGTGTCCCGGGGAAAAATGGGGGCGGATGATGTCCGGAACGGACTGGCCCTGTGTAGGGTGCACCATTGGGCATTCGACGAAGGTGAGATCAGAGTTGATGCTGATCTTACGATACGGGTGAATCCAAAAGTTGCCGCGACCCCGGAAAATGGGCCGCTTTGGGCCGTTGACGGGACCAACCTTAAGCTCCCACTCGATCCGAAACTGCATCCTAATGCCGAGGCGCTAGGATGGCATCGGGCATCAATTGCGTTCGCGTAGTTTCCACATCGCCGCCAGCATGTATGTTCTCCACTTGTTCTCCTGGCAATAACCTGGCAGTCTGCGATCCTTGGTGAACGCGGAGAATCGACCGTGTCGGAGTACGCGAGCATGGTGAAACAGGCGGGCCGGGCGACAGCCGACAAGGCGGTTGCGAATGGCTGGATCGACGGACCGGCGACGCCAGTCCCGGCTCAGGCGAGGCTCAAGCTTGTTCGCGGAGACAAGGGCGAAGCTTCGGCGGACTTCACCTTCATCGATCTGTTTGCCGGGATCGGCGGACTGCGTCGCGGCTTCGAATCCATCGGCGGGAAGTGTGTCTTCACCTCGGAGTGGGACAAGTACAGCCAGAAGACCTATGCCGCGAACTTCCCGGACGACGACCACGAGATCAACGGCGACATCACCAAGGTCGAGGTCGAGGACATCCCGGCGCACGACGTGCTGTTGGCCGGGTTCCCGTGCCAGCCGTTCTCAATCGCGGGGGTGTCCAAGAAGAATGCGCTCGGGCGGGCGCACGGGTTTGAGGACAAGACCCAGGGCACGCTGTTTTTCGATGTGGCGCGGATCATCGCGCATCATCGGCCTGCGGCCTTTCTGCTGGAGAACGTCCGCAATCTGATCGGCCACGACAAGGGCAAGACCTTCCAGACGATCAAGGACGTCCTGGAGAAGGAGCTTAACTACAAAATCGATTACCGCGTGATCGATGGGCGTTCCTGGACGCCGCAGCACCGAGAGCGGATTTTCATTGTCGGTTTCCGGGAGGACCACGGGTTCAGGTTCGCCGACCTGAAGGTCCCGGACGCAAGGCCGAAGCTGCGGGACATCCTGCATCCCGGCGACGGATCGGAAGCGCCGGACCAGAGATTCACCGTCGGAAACTCCGGCCGGGTGTCCGAGAAGTACACCCTGACCGACCACCTCTGGAACTATCTCCAGCGGTACAAGGAAAAGCACCAGGCAGCGGGCAATGGTTTCGGGTTCGGTCTGGTCGGGCCCGATGATGTCGCGCGCACGTTGTCCGCCCGCTACTACAAGGACGGCTCCGAAATCCTGATCGAACAGGAGGAGGGCAAGGCGCCGAGGCGGCTGACCCCGAGAGAGTGCGCCCGACTGATGGGATTTGATGAGCCACAAGGGAATGATTTCATCATCCCGGTGTCGGATACCCAGGCCTATCGGCAGTTCGGGAACTCGGTCGTGGTTCCGGCCGTGAAGGCTGTGGCCGAGCATATGAAGTCGCACCTGTTCCGGGCGCTGGCTGCGAAGCGCAAGGTGGCGGTTGGCTGACGTCGTCGACCCGGCGACCCGCAGCCGGATGATGTCCGGCATTCGGGGCAAGAACACGAAGCCCGAACTGATGATCCGCAAAGCGCTGCATGCGCGCGGGTTTCGCTACCGGATCCACTGCAAGGACATGCCGGGCAATCCGGATCTGTGCCTGCCGAAACATCGGGCGGTGATCTTCGTACACGGGTGCTTCTGGCATGGGCATGGCTGCCATCTGTTCAAATGGCCCAAGACACGACCGGATTTCTGGAAGACGAAAATCGAGCGGAACTGCAGTGTCGATGCTGCGGCCTTGCTCCGTCTGGCTGAGGCCGGCTGGCGCGTCGCCACCATCTGGGAGTGCGCGCTGAAAGGCAAAAGGCGCTTGCAACTCGAAGATGTCGTTGCGAGCCTCGGTCGGTGGCTTCGATCTGACGAGCCCGGCTTGAAGATCGAAGGCACTACAGAATGCCCATGATGAGCCTGCCGGACTGGATAGCCGAGTTCTCCAAACCGGATCACATCTGGTATTTGAAACGCCTGTCAGCCAACGACACTCTGGCGAACGCTACGCATCAGGCCGGACCTTACATTCCGAAGGAGCTGTTGTTTCGCGTTCTGCCCGGATTGCACAATCGCGAAGCCGAAAACCCTCGGGTTCTGGTCGATGCGTTCGTCGATTCCGGGACCGAGGTGCGGTCGGTCACAGCGATCTGGTACAATAACCGCCAACGGGGTGGGACGCGCGACGAGACCCGCGTCACCGGTTGGGGTGGCGGTGCCTCCGCACTGCTGGACCCTGACAGCACCGGAGCGCTAGCCGCTTTTGTGTTCGAGAACGGCGCGCTGAACTCGGGCGCAACCGCTATCCACGTCTGGGTGTGTAGCGGTTATCAAGACGAGATGTTTGAGGACGTGGTCGGCGCGGTTGACCCCGGCAAGGCCATTACCTGGCGGCCGGGCGAGCCGATCAGCCTTTTCGCCGCCGGCTCGGTCCGCACTTCATGCTCGTTGAAACCTTCAGAAATGCCTCCGCATTGGCTGGAACGATTCCCGAGCGCCGCCGAGATCGTTAAGCGGTCGGTGGATTTGCAGAGGCTTCAAAGCCAGACGCCGGATGACCGATTGATCCGTCGCCGCAAATGCGAGTTTGAAATCTTCAAGTCCGTCGAGGAAGCTCTTGAGGGACCGAAGGTCGGCGCCGGCTTTGGATCCCTGGATGAGTTTCTCGTTCTCGCCCAGACGGTTTTGCAGCGGAGGAAGTCTCGATCGGGGCGGTCACTCGAACTGCACGCGCGAGAAATCTTCCTCGAAGAAGGGTTGGTGGAACACCAGCATTTCAGCCACGGAGCGACCTCGGAAGGCGACAAGAAGCCCGACTTCCTGTTCCCTTCGGCACAGGCCTATAGCGACGTGAACTTCCCGAAAGAGCGGCTCCGCATGCTCGCCGCCAAAACGACAGCGCGTGATCGGTGGAGGCAGGTTCTGAACGAAGCCGACCGTGTTCCGACCAAGCACCTTCTCACGCTCCAGGAGGGTGTGTCCGAGAACCAGTTCGCCGAGATGGAGGCTGCGAAGCTCCAACTTGTAATCCCGGCCAGTCTGGTCGACGCATTCCCGGAGAGTGTGCGTCCGAAACTGATCACGCTCGATCAATTCATTTACGAAGTGCGGGCGCTCAACTAGCCGACCGGACGCGATCGGGGCATGATTAGGTACCCTCGGCGGCTCGCCAATCCCCCTCGACCTGACGTCAATCCCGGTCGCATCCCTTTGCGCGCCAACGCATCGCGCGTAGCGAAGTCTCCGCGGTCGGGGCTGGCTTATCCTGCCTCGCATGACCACCGCAGCCTCGCCCATCGCCGCCGACCGGCCCGCCCACTATCGTCTCGGGGACGAGACCTGGGCGTTGATCCTGAAGGAGTATCGGGAGGGGGCGACGGCGCCGTTTCTGTCGCGGAAGTGGCGGGTGTCGGTGCATGCGATCAGGAAGCGCGCGACCCGGCATGGGGCGACCAAGCGGGACTGGGGCGACGCGCAGGCGATCGGGCAGGCGCTGGCGCGCGAGGCCGAGCTGGAGGAGGCGCGGCGCAATGCCCCCGAGGCGGTGGCGGCGCGGCTGTTCGCCGGGGTCGATCTGAGCGACGACGAGGGGGATGCGGGGGTGCTGGCGCAGACGGCGCTGCTGGCCTCGGGGCGGGCGATGAAGGGAAGGTTGTGGGCCGAGGCCAAGGCGTTGGCGGGGCTGGCCGAGAGCTATCGGCGGCTGGGTGAGCGTGAGCAGCGATGGGGCCCCGATGACGCGGAGGCCCGGGCCAGGACGGACGCGGCTACGCTCTTCGTAGCCCGGCACCTCGGCATCAACCCGTGGCCGGACGAGGCCGAAGACCCCGATCACCGTGCGTAACACCGCTTTCGGCGCAACGTCCGGTGGGCTAGAGCTTTTCGGGAACCAGGCGGGGCGTCAGACCGCGCCGGCATAGGACAGGAAACGCAATATGGCTCGAGTGGCTCTGGTGACCGGCGGGACGCGCGGCATCGGCAAGGCGATCGTACAACGCCTGAAAGAAGACGGCATGGCCGTGGCGGCCGGATACTCGGGCAATACCGAGGCGGCCGAGGCGACGGCGCGTGAGCTGGGCGTCATGGTGGTCAAGGGCAATGTCGGCTCGTTCGAGGACTGTGCCCGCGCCGTCGCCGACGTCGAGGCCGAGCTGGGCCCCATCGATGTGCTGATCAACAACGCCGGCATCACCCGCGACGGCTTCTTCCACAAGATGAGCTCGGAACAGTGGTCCGACGTGATCCGCGTCAATATGGACAGCGTGTTCAACATGACACGCCAGGTGATCACCGGGATGCGCGACCGGAACTTCGGCCGCATCGTCAACATCAGCTCGATCAACGGCCAGAAGGGCCAGGTGGGCCAGACCAACTATTCCGCCGCCAAGGCCGGGATGATCGGCTTCACCAAGGCGCTGGCGCTTGAAAACGCTCGCAAAGGCGTGACCGTCAACTGTATCGCGCCCGGCTATATCGATACCGAAATGGTCGGGGCCATGGACCAGAAGGTGCTGGACGCCATCATCGCCCAGATCCCCGTCGGCCGCCTGGGCAAGGGCGAGGAGATCGCCGACATGGTGTCCTGGCTGACCGGGGAGCGTGCTGGATATGTCACAGGCTGTACCCTGAGCCTGAACGGCGGCCAATATCTGGTCGGCTGAGCCCGGCCTGCCCCAAAACCGCCGTGTGGCGATCGCATCCGTGAGGCCATGAGGTTCACACGGCGAGAGACGGCGTTGACGCCCGCTCCGGCGACGATGGCGTTTGCCGCCGTGGTCGCCGTGCTGGCCTGTGCGTCCGTGGCCACGCCGACGGCGGCCCAGGTCCGCACCAATGCCCAGGCCGAGCAGAACCGGTCGATCCCCCGCCCGAACCGCACCCAGCCGCCGACCGGCCGCTATGTGTCCGAAAGCGGCGAGACCTTCATCTTCGACCGGTCGGGGGCGCGGCCGCTGTTCCGGTTCCAGAGCCGCAACGAGGTCTGGGCCCTGCGGCCCAATGCGGCGCCGCGCGGGGACATCATCTATCGCAACGACGGCGGGGCCCAGGTCCTGAGGGTGACGCCGGATGGGGGGGTGACCCTGTATTCGGCGCGGGCCCCGAACGGATCGCCCGCCTCCATGGCCGGACCTGCGCCCGCGCTGGAGCGGCCGATGCTGGGGCCGGTGGCCCTGGCCAATCTGATGTACCAGCGCAGTTCCGCCATCAGCCGCGCCCTGGGTCGTCTGGTCGTGGTCCAGCTGGACGGCGAGCGGGACGAGGCCCTGTGCGTCGACGCCCTGATGGTCTCGACCGACGCGGTGCTGCGTATGGCCGGGTCGCCGACGACGCGGGTCCAGCTGAATGGCCTGCAGTCGGTGACGATCACCGAGGGGCGGGCGGCCTCGGTCGCCTATGTCAACGGCGACCTGCGGGTCACGGTGCAGCCGAACCAGGGGATCACCGGGCGTCCGTCCTCGACCCGGATCATCCGCGCGGTGCTGCGCGACTAGCCCTTGAAGGCGTCCTTGGCGGCGCGGCGGGCGGCGAAGTCGTCGGCGTCCCGCGCCCGCAGGAAGGGGTTGAACGCCTTTTCGACCGACAGGACCGTGGGCTCGGTGAACTCGCCGCGTTCGCGCATGGCGAAGATGGCGGCCGCGTGGTCGGCCATCTCGGGGCGGTCGTCGATCGACAGCGCGAAGCGGGCGTTGGCGGCGGTGTATTCGTGGGCCCCGTACAGCACCGTGGCGTCGGGCCAGGCGGCGATGGCCGACAGGCTGGACCACATCTGCTCGGCCGTGCCTTCGAACAGACGACCGCAACCCAGCGGGAACAGGGTGTCGCCGACGAAGGCGATGTCGTCGGCTGCCGAGCGATAGAGGATATGGCCCAGGGTGTGGCCGGGGGCCGCCGTCACCTCGAACCGGGTCTGGCCCAGCATGACGACGTCGCCGCCGGTCACGACCTGATCGACGGCTGCGATGCGGCGGACCTCCTCGGGCCCGACGATCCGGCAACCTGTCGCGGCCTGGATCGTGGCGTTGCCGCCCGCGTGGTCGGGGTGCCAGTGGGTGTTCACGATCAGGTCGAGCCGCCCCCAGCCGAGCCGCTCCAGTTCCGCCAGGATGGCATCGCCGTCGGGCGTGTCGACTGTGGCGACCTGTCCGGTCGCGTCGTCGCGCAGCAGGAAGGCGTAGTTGTCGCTGAGGACCGGGAAGATGTGGACGGTCAGGGCCATGGGGTTTCTCCGGGCGACGGCGTGGGGGTGTTTGGCATATAGTGCGCCCCATGCGTCGCAGCATCGAGGATCTTCGCGCCTTCTACGGCGAGCCGACAGGTGCGCTGGTGCGCCGGCTGGTGGCGCGGCGGCTGGATGACGCCTGGGGCGAGGCCGTGGGCAGCGACATCCTGGGGATCGGCTATGCGACGCCGTGGCTGGACGCCTTCGTCGGAGCGCGCCGGATCGTGGCGGCCATGCCGGGCGGGCAGGGGGTCGAGCTGTGGCCCGCCGCCGGGCGCAACCGCACCCTTCTGGTCGACGAGAAGCGGCTGCCGTTCGCGGCCGGGGCCTTCGACCGGATCCTGCTGATCCACGCGCTGGAGGAGGCCGACGATCCGGAGACCCTGCTGACCGAGGCGGTGCGGGCCCTGGCCCCGGCGGGGCGGATCATCCTGGCCGTTGCGGCACGCGGCGGTCTGTGGGCGCGGGCCGAGGCGACGCCGTTCGGTCACGGACGACCCTTTACCCGACGGCAGCTGGAACGACTGGTGCGTCAGGTGGGGCTGGAGCCGACGGCCTGGTCACAGACCCTCTATACGCCGCCGTGGACCCCGTTGCTGCGGCTGGCCGACGGCATCGAGCAGATGGGCGGGATGGTGGCGCCCGGGGCCGCGGGGCTGATCCTGCTGGAGGCCTCGCGCCAGGCCTATGCGCGGGTCCGGCCATCAGGATCGACGGCCAGGGTCAGGGTCGCGTCGCCCGATCTGGTGCCTCAACCGGCCGGTCGCGAGCCGCACTTCTAGCCGCGCCCCCGATTCGTGGGCTAAAGGCCAAGTCATGCACCGCCTCATTCTCATGCGACACGCCAAGACCGAACGGGCGGCGGCCTCGGGCCACGACCGGGACCGCGCCCTGACCGCCCGGGGACGCGAGGACGGCCTGCTGATGGGGCGGGTCCTGTTCGAGAAGGGACTGCGGCCCGATCTGGCCCTGGTCTCGACCGCGACCCGCACGCGCCAGACCTGGGACCTGTTGCAGGAGGCGTTCGGTGACGTCGAGGTGCGGCTGATGCCCGACCTCTACAACGCCACGGCCGATGTGATCCGCCGCTTCGTCGAAGGCGCCGAGGAGGAGGCGGGGTGTCTGCTGGTGCTGGCGCACAATCCGGGCGTCCATCTGCTGGCGCATGAGTACCTCGTCGAGAGCGCGGCCTCTCCCAGCGTGCTGGACCGGATGGCGGCGGGCTTTCCCACGGCAGCGGCGGCGGTGTTCGAGGTCGATGTCGCGGGCCGTTGCGTTTATGACGGCTATCTGACGCCCAAGGCCTTCGGCGGCGGTGCCGACGAATGAGCGAAACCACGGCCTACAAGATCATCGGGGCCGACGAATGGAGCGGGATCGTCGCGGCAGGCGCCTATGCAGGGTCGGAGGTCGACCACGCTGACGGCTATATCCATCTGTCGACCGAGGATCAGTTCGCCGAGACGGCGGGCAAGCATTACGCCGGACGCGCCGACCTGCTGTGCCTGAGCGTGGACCTCACGACCCTGGGTGAGACGGTGGTGTGGGAGCCGTCGCGCGGCGGACAATTGTTCCCGCACATCTATGGGCCCCTGCCGATCGCAGCCGTGACGAAGCGGCGAGGGTTTGGCGTCAGTCCAGACGGCGAAGTGCAGTTCGAGGATCAGGCGTGAGCCTGTCCGATCTCGGCGCGGCGGCGTTGCGGCGGCTCGATCCCGAGGACGCGCACGGCTGGGCGATCACGGCGCTGAAGACCCTGCCGCTGCCCCGGGCCAGGGCGGACGACCCGATCCTGGCGACGCGGATCGCCGGGCTGGAGTTGAGCAACCCGGTCGGTCTCGCGGCCGGACTCGACAAGAATGCCGAGGCCCTGAAGGGGCTGTCGCGGCTGGGGTTCGGCTTCATCGAATGCGGCTCGGTCACGCCCCTGGCCCAGGCGGGAAATCCGCGTCCACGCCTGTTCCGGCTGAGCGAGGACCGGGCGGTGATCAACCGGATGGGTTTCAACAATCGCGGGCTGGAAGCCTTTGCGGCTGGGCTTGCCGACCGGCCGCCGGGCGTGGTCGTGGGAGGCAATCTGGGGGCGAACAAGGATACCGAGGACAAGGCGGCTGACTATGTCGCGGGCCTGCAAAGGCTCGATGGCCTGGCCGACTACTTCACGGTCAATATCTCGTCGCCCAACACCCCCGGCCTGCGGGCGCTTCAGGGGCGTGAGGCGCTGGACGACCTGCTGGGCCGGGTCGCGGAGGCGCGGGGTGCTGACGGCGGGCGGGTGCCGGTCTTCCTCAAGATCGCGCCCGACCTGACATCGGCCGAGATCGGCATGATCGTCGAAGCTGCCCTGGCCCACGGGATCGACGCCCTGATCGTGTCGAACACTACCCTGGAACGGCCCGGCCTGACGTCGCCGGATGCCGGACAGTCTGGGGGGCTGTCGGGTGCGCCGCTGAAGCCGTTCGCCCTGGCCGCGCTCCGTGCGGCGGCAGAGGCGGCGGCGGGTCGTCTGCCCCTGATCGGGGTCGGCGGGATCGCGTCCGGCGAGGACGCCTATGCGCGGATCCGGGCGGGTGCGGCAGCGGTCCAGATCTATTCCGCCCTGGTCTACGAAGGGCCCGGACTGGTCGGTCGCATCAAGCGCGATCTGGCCGCACGCCTGCGCGCCGACGGGTTTGCGACCGCTTTCGAGGCCTCTCGCGCCGGCCGTTGACGGAGCGTTAGGGCCACTCGGCCATACTGCCTCCAAGGGGCCGAAACGGCCGGTGAGGACACGCATGACGGAGGTCACGATCCAGACGACCGCCGACAACTGGGCCGAAGCCGTGCGCCAGCGTCGCAAGGCCCTGGTTCAACGCATGGGAATGGGGGCCGCGACGGCCCTGATCTTCACCCCGATCCTGGGGTGGACCGTGTCGATCCCCTGGGTCGTCTTCTATTTTGCCGTTCAGTTGGTCGATGCGATGATCTTCGCGCCGATCACCAAGACCACCGTGGGCCGGATGCCGATCTGGCGGATCGCGCTGGGCGGCGTAATCCTGTTCATGAACGCGGCCAGCTTCGGCAGTCTGTCGGTGATCCTGTGGCTGACCGGCGGCGTGATGGGCGGTGTCTGCGCCTCCATCGTGCTCGCGTCCGGGTCCATCTATGCGGTGGTCAACTCGCCGCGTTCAGCCACGGTGCTGGCCCTGACCATTACGCCACAGTTCCTGTATCTGCTGGCCACGCCGGTGTTCATGACGTTCAACGGTGCGGCACCCAGCTTCGTCACCGCCTCCGTGATCGCGATCTGCGTCTTCGGGGCCTACTGCCTGTCGACCTGGCGCAGTATCGAGAAGGCCTACGTTTCCGAGAATCAGGCGCGCCGGATCGCCGAGGAGCGTCGCGAACAGGCTGAGGCCGCGCTGGCCGGCCGGTCCGCGTTCCTGGCCGCGATCGGCCACGACCTGCGCACCCCGATCGGGGCCATCCTGACCGGTTCGGCCGAGATGGACAGGGTCGCCACCGATGCCAGCGCCCGCGCCCACGCGGCCCTGATCACCGACGCCGGCCTGATGATGAAGGCCCTGCTCGACAACCTGCTGGACCACTCCAAGCTCGATGCGGGGCGGATGACGGTGGAGGCCGAGGATTTCGACCTGCGCGCCATGCTGGCCCAGACGCTGCGTCTGTGGACGGGTCCGGTGCGGGCCAAGGGGCTGAGCATGCGTGTCGAGGGGGCCCGCGAGATGCCGGCCATGGCGCGCGGCGACGCAATGCGTTTGCGCCAGATCCTGAACAACCTGATTTCCAATGCCCTGAAGTTCACCGAGACCGGTTCGGTCACCCTGCGGCTCAAGGCCTGGCCCGAGGAACCCTCGGGTCACGCCCTGCTGATCGAGGTCGCCGACACCGGCCCCGGGATGACGCGCGACCAGATGGGCCGTCTGTTCGCCGCTTTCGACCAGACGGCGGACGGGATCAGCGCGCGCCATGGCGGCAGTGGCCTGGGCCTGTCCATCAGCCGCGAACTGGCCTCGCTGATGGGCGGACGGCTGACCGCGCGCAGCGCGCCGGGAGAGGGGGCCTGTTTCACCCTGTCGCTGGTCCTCGGCGAGGCGTCGCATGACATTTCCGCGATGGCGCCGTTGGACGCGGAGACCCGCGCCGACATCTCAGCCGACCTGATCGCGGCCTCGCGCGCGGCGCAGCGGCGTGTGACCGCGCCAGCCGCTGTCGCTGAGCCCGTCAAAGCCGAGGTCGCGACCTCACCGCAGCCCGTGGTCCTGCCCGCAGCGGCAGCTTCGCCGAGCCTGGAAGAGATCCTGGGACAGCTCGGAGGGCCGGACCGGGTACCGGCGGTTCACGTCGAGGCGGTTGCGCCCGACCCTGTGATCGAGGCCGCTCCTGCCGATGTTCTGGATGAAGAAGCGGATCGTCCCCTGCGGGTGCTGGTGGTCGACGACCACGACATCAATCGCCGCGCCGTCGAGTTGATCCTGACGCCGCTGGGCTGCGATATCGCCACGGCGGCGGACGGGATGGCGGCGCTGAGACTGTGCGAGGTCGACGCCTTCGACGTCATCTTCATGGACGTGCGGATGCCCGAACTGGACGGTCGCGAGACGACGCGGCGACTGCGCGCGGGTGGCGGGATCAATGCCGAAGTGCCGGTAATCGCGGTCACGGCCGACACCAGCCCCGACGACGTCGCCGCCTGTATGGCGGCCGGCATGACCTATTTCGTCTCCAAGCCCCTGACCCCGCCGGCTCTGCTGGGTGCCCTGCAGAAGGTGCTGTCGGCCGGGGCGGATCAGGACGATGCCGTGGAGACCGTGGCGGCCTGAGTTGTAGGCGTGGGCGGGCCTGTCGCTCCGATCAGGCACCGAGTCTCCCCCTCCGTCTCCTCGCCAAGAGGCTCGGATCCACCTCCCCATCGCTTCGCGACAGGGAGGAGATGCGCTCAAGCAGGGAGCGACCGCGTCGCGAGCGGTAGCGCCCTGACTTAAAGCTGGGCCAGCAGGTGTTCGGCGGCGGAGACCTTGAACTCGCCGCCCTGTTCGATGTTCAGCTCGGTGACGACGCCGTCCTTGACGAGCATCGAGTAGCGCTGCGAGCGCTCGCCCATGCCGAAGCCGCGCGCGTCCAGCGTCAGGCCCAGGGTGCGGGTGAAGTCGCCCGAACCGTCGGCCAGCATCAGGATGTCCTCGGCGCCGTCGGTGGCCTTGGCCCAGGCGCCCATGACGAAGGGATCGTTGACCGACAGGCAGGCAATGGTGTCCACGCCCTTCGACTTGAAGTCCGCGCCGTTGTCGACATAGCCGGGCAGGTGACGGGCCGAGCAGGTCGGGGTGAAGGCGCCGGGGACGGCGAACAGGGCGACGGTCTTGCCCTTGAAGATCTCGTCGGTGGTGATCGGCTTGGGGCCTTCCGCCGTGGGGGTGCCGAGGGTGGCGGTGGGGATCTTGTCGCCGATCTGGATGGTCATGGAAGGCTCCGGGGCTGTGGGAATGGTTGGCGGATCGCAGATAGGCGCGCCGGATGCCGCCGCCAAGCCCGCAAGCGCGTCATGACGCCTTGCGAAAGTCGGGATGGGCGCCAATCATACGGTCATGGCTGAATTCGACTCGCTCGTGGGACGGCTGCTGGTGGCGATGCCCGGTATCGGCGATCCGCGTTTCGAGCACGCGGTGATCCTGGTCTGTGTGCATGAGCCGGGACACGCGATGGGGCTGAGGCTCGACCGGCCGGCACCGATGGTTGACCTGAAGTCGGTGCTCTCGAAACTGGAGATCCCGGCGCCCGACAGTGCGGCGGGGCGGCCAGTGCTGGTCGGCGGGCCGGTGGACAAGGAACGGGGCTTCGTCCTGCACACCGACGACTGGATGAACCGGGATACCAGCGTGCCCTTCGTCGACGGCCTGGCCATGACCGGGACCCGGGACGCGCTTCTGGCCATGACCGATGTGGCGGGGCCGAAGCGTTCGACCCTGCTGTTGGGCTATGCCGGCTGGGGCGAGGGTCAGCTGGAGGACGAACTGGGCGAGAACGTCTGGCTGACCGCCGACGCCGACATGGACGTCATCTTCGACGCCGACCACGAGACGAAATGGGCCCGCGCCCTGGCTGGCCTCGGCGTCGATGCGGGGATGTTGTCGGGACAGGCGGGGCGGGCCTAGACCCTCGGCTTGCGCGGCCGGGTCGCCTTGGCGATGGCGTCGACGACCTTGGTCTTCAGGCTGCGCTTGACCGGGGTGACGGCGGTCTTCGCCACGACCGGCGTCTTCCTCGGCGCATAGAGGCTGGCGCGGTCGAGCGGCAGGCCGGACGGGCCGGGGCGGCGCTTCTGGGCCACGGTCTGATAGACCAGCACCGAGCCGCGCTCGAAGCTCTTCTTGAACAGGGCGAAATAGATCAGCCACAGCCGGGTCCGGGCCTCGCCGACCATGGCATAGGCGTCCTCGCGCCGCGCATAGAGCCGGTCTTCCCAGTGTTTCAGCGTCAGCTCGAAATGCTCGCGCATGTCTTCGACGTCCAGGGTCTCGAAGCCGAGACGGCCCAGGTTGGTCACCGTCATGCCGATGGTGTCCAGTTCGCCGCCGGGGAAGATGAAGCGGGTGATGACCTTGGTGGTGTTGGTGGCCTTGATCGGGTTCAGCCCGCCGCGCCGCACCGAGGCCTGGTGGAAATACAGGCCGCGCGGTTTCAGTAGCCGCTTCATCTCCAGGAAGTGGCGTTCGTGGTTGGCGAAGCCGACGTGTTCGAACATCTCGACCTGGCTGATGGCGTCGTATTCGCCGACCACGTCGCGGTAGTCCTTGAGCTCGAGCGTAATCTTGTCCGACAGGCCTTCGCGCTCGACCTTGGCGCGGCCGTAGTCGAGTTGGGCCTGGGACAGGGTCACGCCGTGGACGGTGACGCCGTAGTTCCTGGCGGCCCAGCACGACAGGCCGGCCCAGCCGCAACCGACGTCGAGCAGTTTCTGGCCGGGCTGCAGGCGCAGCTTGCGGCAGATCCGGTCCAGCTTCTCTTCCTGGGCGGCCTCAAGCGTCGCGTCGTGGTCGGTGAAATAGGCGCTGGAATAGACCATCTCCGGATCCAGGAAGATGGCGTAGAAGTCGTTGCCGACATCATAGTGGAACTGGATGAAGTCCTTGTCGCTGCGGCCCGACTTGTCGGCGCCGATGCCGTCGTTGCCGGTCTTGTCCCATTCGGGCAACTGGGTCGCGCCAGCGTCCGAGCCGTCGAACAGGAAGGGCAGGGCGGCCTTGGCGATCAGTCGCTTGTCGGCCCGCTTGGCCAGGTGGATGGCGCGGCCGTGGTCCCAGCGGTCGGCGGCGTCCAGCGGCGATCCGCCCTCGATCCGCATGTCGCCGGTGGCGAACATCTCGAACAGGGTCATCAGGCCGGGCTTGAGCATCAGCCGGCGCACCGCCGACGGCCGGGCGATGACGATCTGGATGTCGTCGCGAGCGTTCGGACCCAGCGGCAGGACCTCGCCGTTCCACAGGCGCAGGGACAGGTCGGCCTGAAGCAGGTCGGCGACATGGGCCGTGATGCGGCGCGCGGCGACCAGTCTCTTGTCGGTATCGGGGGTCATGCTTGATATCTCTATGGCCTGACTGCTCTTTGCACGGCGGAGCGCGGACGGGCTAGAGAGTCGTGTCATTTCAGACGGAGAGGCTGTTTTCGGGCCACGCCCCGGGCCTTTTGCGTTGACTCGCCGGGGTCGGTCCGTATATGTCGCCGCTCTTCGCCCGCGGGGTCACCCGGCGGGCGCTATCTTTTTTGCGTTACGCTGAGGCTCAACATGTACGCGGTGATCAAAACCGGCGGCAAGCAGTACCGGGTCCAACCGGGCGACACGATTGTTGTCGAAAAGCTTGACGGCGACGCTGGCCAGGAACTGAAGTTCGACAGCGTCCTGATGCTGGGCGGCGACAATGGCGTCACGCTGGGCGCTCCGCTCATCGACGGCGCGACCGTCGGCGCGACCCTGATCGAAACCCGCAAGGGCGAGAAGATCAAGATCTTCAAGAAGACCCGTCGTCAGGGCTATCGCCGCACCAACGGCCATCGCCAGATGGAATCGGTCCTGCAGATCACCGGCATCGAAGGTGCCGGCGAGAGCGCCAAGTGGGACGGCACGGTCAACCTGATGACCAAGGCCGAGATCAACCTGCGTGCCCGTGGCCTGGCCAAGCGCGAAGCGACGTCCGATCTGGGTTCGACCGAAACCGTCGTCGCCGATCATGACGGCGCCCAGGTCGACGCCGTCGTCGTCGAGAAATCCGCACCCGCCAAGAAGGCCCCGGCGAAGAAGGCTGCCAAGCCCGCCGAGACCGACGAAGCCTAAGAACAACCGCGCTACCCAGCGCGACCCCACGAGACGCGCTCAACCAGGCCTCAGGGCCGGTAGCGTAAAGAAAGAGGAGCAAACCCATGGCTCACAAGAAATCCGGTGGTTCGTCGCGTAACGGTCGCGACTCCCATTCCAAGCGCCTCGGCGTGAAGAAGTTCGGCAGCGAGCAGGTCGTGGCCGGCAACATCATCGTGCGTCAGCGCGGCACGACCTTCCACCCCGGCGACAACGTCGGCATGGGCCGCGACCACACCCTGTTCGCCCTCGAGCATGGCGCGGTGAAATTCACCAAGAAAGCCAACGGCCGTTGTTACGTGTCGATCCTTCCGGCGAACGACGATGCCGCTCTCACTCAGAATGGGGCGCTCGCCGCCGAGTAACACGACTGGAAATCCCGGATCGTGTTGCTGAAACAGCAGCCGATCCGGACCAGGGAAATTTTCCGCGGGGAGTCTGGATCACAGGCTCCCCGTTTGCGTTTCCCCGCCTCGAAGTCCGCCCGAGCCCTCCAAGGAGGCGGACCGAGATTGAGGCGACGTCCATGTGCATCATCGAAACCTCCCCGGTCATCGAGACCCGGCGTCTGGTCCTGCGCGCGCCCGCGCCCCAGGACGTGACCCGGATCGCCGCCCTGGCCAATGATCCCGACATCGCGCGCATGACCTGCCGGATGCCCCATCCGTTCGGAACCGGCGACGCCGAGGATTTCGTGATCTCGGTCGCGGGCCAGGACCCGGCGCGGGCCAACACCTTCCTGATCGAGCATGAGGACGCGGGGCCGGTCGGTGTGATCGGCCTGTTCGAGAGCGGGGACCGGGTTCCGGAGACCGGCTACTGGATCGGGCGCGAGTTCTGGGGGCGGGGCTTTGCCACCGAGGCGCTGGAGGCCGCTACCGTCTGGGCCAGCCGCAAGTGGCGCAGGCGGGCCCTGATGGCCGGCCATTTCTCGGACAACCCGGCGTCAGGCCGCGTGCTGGAAAAGGCGGGCTTCCTGTACACCGGCGAGACCCGGCGTCAGTTCAGCCGCGCACGGGGCGAACCCACCGACACGCGGATGATGGTCTGGCTCGCCTGACGCGTGGACAGTCGGGAGGTCAGCCGACGAGGCCGGCCGCCCATCCCGCGAAAGCCAGCCAGCCCGGGGTCATCCAGACCATCGGGGTCGCGATCATGACCACGGCCGCGACCAGTCCGCCGATCAGGGTCGCGGGATGCACACGCTTGAGCGTGTAGAGATCCCATAGGACCAGGGCGACGACGAACAGCAGAGGTAGCAGCCCCTTGAACGGCTGATCGATCGGCAGTGTCATCCGACCGAGAGAGGGCTGGAGCATGTCGAACATGGCCAGCATCATCAGCCGCTTGTGTGTCGCCGGTGTCCTGCGGAAGGCCAAGGCCGCCACGATCAGCCCGCAGAAGACGGGGATGTCGAGCAGCGGCACCGCCAGCCACGACAGCGGCGGAATCCCGGGCGGTGCCGTGAGCGGCCGGTGGACGCCGTGCAGCGCGACCAGGATCGCCAGCGGAATCATCAAGGTGATCAGGACCACGCCTGCGACGCCCAACCTCCTGTGGACGGCGACCTTCCCGCTGGCGACCAGCCCCGCCTGAACCGCGAAAAGCAGGATCCAAAGGGAGAAGACCAGTCCATGCAGATGGACCAGCAGATTCAGCGGCTCGTAAGGGTGGGCCGGGGGGAGGGTCCCCCGCAGATAGTAGCTCGGCGCGAACCCCGCGATCGTGCTGATCAGCACGATGATGGCCATGGTGGTGAAGAACATCCGGTCGCGAGGCAATCGCGGCTTGGCGGAAGCGCGTGGTTCAGCCGCTGTGGTCATGTCCAAACTCCCCCGAGTTGGACCCTAGACGATCATGGTC
>NZ_JAEMRD010000200.1 GCF_016463485.1 Brevundimonas sp. | reverse complement strand
GCGGCAAGGATGAGATCGAGGCCCGCATCGGCCAGATCAAGAAGCAGATCGAGGACACCTCCTCGGACTACGACAAGGAAAAGCTGCAGGAACGTCTGGCCAAGCTGGCCGGCGGCGTCGCGGTCATCCGCGTCGGCGGCTCGACCGAGGTCGAGGTGAAGGAAAAGAAGGACCGCGTCGACGACGCCCTGAACGCCACGCGTGCCGCGGTTGAAGAAGGCATCGTCCCCGGCGGCGGCATCGCCCTGCTGAAGGCGACCAAGGCGCTGGAAGGCCTGAAAGGCGACAACGCCGACCAGACCGCCGGCATCGCCATCATCCGTCGCGCCATCCAGGCCCCGATCCGCCAGATCGTGGAAAACGCCGGCGTCGAAGGCTCGATCGTGGTCGGCAAGGTGCTGGAAAACGCCTCGCTCACCTACGGCTTCAACGCCCAGACGGAAGAGTACGGCGACCTGGTCGCCATGGGCGTGATCGACCCGGCCAAGGTCGTCCGCACGGCCCTGCAGGACGCGGCCTCGGTCGCCTCGATCCTGATCACCACCGAAGCGGCCGTGGCCGATGCTCCGAAGAAGAGCTCGGGCGGCGGCGCCGGCGGCGGCATGGGCGGCGGCATGGGCGGCATGGGCGACATGGACTTCTAAACGGACGGGCGGCCCTCGCGCGGCCCGGACGCCCCGGCGCAGGCCGGGGTCCAGCGCTCAGTCACCGGCTGAAATGAAGAGGGCGGGTCCGGAAACGGGCCCGCCCTTTTTGCTGCTTGATGGTTTCCGCGAACAGGATTCTAAGCGCGAAAATTCGCTGGCAGGTATCTTGCGAGTTGCACTCTCCAGCGAAGTTAGAACGCATCTCCGGGGGCAAAAAATGCCGCCTAGGACGACCGTTGGGGGCGACATGCAGCAGGTATTATGGCTCGACGGAGAATCGATGCGTTCCCGAGAGTTTCCGCCGGAAACGCAAGAAGTGGTGTCCGGGGTCCAATGGGGCAGCCCTGCCGAGGTGTTCAGTCCGGCTTACTGGGCGCTTCAACTTGAGGACTCGGCCAACCCCACACATGGGTACATCAGCGAAAGTGGCGACTTGGTTGAAGAGGTAGGTTTCTGCCTACTCGGCGGCTTTAGCGTAAAAGTAGAGTTGGCCGAAGCGTATCACCGCCGCCTGCTAGATGAAGGCGTGTACAGCGACGCTAGCCCCTCTGAAAACCAGATCTTTCGGTTGCTGTCTGAACCGGCCATGGTGGAAGGCCGATCTGCCCGCTATCGATTCCCGGGCCAGCGTGCAGAACGTCTCGCGCTCGCCGTTCCCGCGATCCGTGAAGACCGTTTCGCAACAACGGACGCTCAGACTCTTCGGCGTAACCTCCAGACACTTAAGGGCGTGGGGCCCAAAACCGCGAGCTGGATAGTTCGAAATCACTTAGGCTCTGACGACGTCGCCATTCTGGATATTCACGTTGTTCGAGCTTGCCAAACCATCGGGCTATTTCCGGCGCGTGTAGACTTGGTGGCAGACTACGATGAGTTAGAGGCGACGTTCCTTGATTTCGCCAAAGGTCTCGGAGCGCGGGCTTCCATTCTTGACGCCGTGATCTGGAACCACATGCGCGAATTCAGCCCAAGAATCATTCAAAGGTTGACTTGAACCGCCGATATCCGAAACCTCTAGTTCATTCGGAGGGAAGTTTATGGGTGGAAGTGGTGGAGGTGGCGGCAGCTACTACAGCGGTGGAGGGGGTGGCGGCAGTGGAGGTGCCGGCGGCGGCGGTGGCATTGGAGGTTCGCCGGGCTCTGACCCATGCAACCTCCTAATAAATAACGTCACCATTCATTCGCCTGACAGCGACTATGCCAATGCACTGTCTTTGGGCGCTGTGCTTTTGGTTCGTCTGGGCGGGCCTAACAATCGGACGTTCGAGGTTCATACGTCGGCGGGCTACCGTGTAGGCTCTCTTATCGGTCTGTCTCTTGCTGCTCAGCTATTGGCCTGCATGCAGGCGGGCCATGAGTACGTAGCGATTGTCACCAACATCAACTCAGGCATCTTTATCGTCCGAATCGAGCGAGCGACACCATGAGCACGGTGGTCGTTGGGGGCGTCTACCAAGAAATCTGCGTCGATGCTGGGGTCGACGAAATCTTCGGTTCAGCTGGGCGCGCGGCAATAGCCCTCGCATCTCAAGGCGAGCCCGTCGTGCTGCACACATACCTATTCGCGGGTGATGCTGAAGCAGCAGGGCTGGCGTTGGAACCGGGGGGCGTGACGATCAGAAATGTAGATCGCGCCGAAAGAATCACCTTCCGATACCTCCACTCCTTAGCAAAACCGACGGTCAGTCCGTGGCCCGTAACGCAAGAAGCTCTTGGTCTTGAGGTTCAGGCCGAACAAATCTTGATTTTCGGTATGCTTGAGGGGAGGGCGAAGGTTGAAGCCGACTTGGTCGTATTTGACCCTCAGGGAAGCGATCCTAAAATCTTTCTAGGCTCAGATAACAAAATTGGCCGGCTTGCCCTGGTTCTGAATTCTCACGAACTTAGACGCCTCTCGGACGGCGGTGACGAACTCCAAAGCGTCCAAGCTCTCTCGGCAAGTACCGGCGCTGAGATCGTCATCGTGAAGGCGGGCGCGATTGGAGCGCGGATCTATAGTCACTCGACGCTTCAAGGCTCGGTTCCCCCATATCGCACGGATCGAGTTTACAAAATCGGGTCAGGCGACATGTTCAGTGCGGCGTTCTTCCAAGGATGGGCGAAGCTTGGTCTGGGGGCGCTTGAAGCAGCGGACTACGCGTCTCGATCCACCGCTCGCTACTGCGATACCCGATCACCAAGCCTCTTGGCACCGGACAAGCTGAGCTATTTGCAGCCGCTCACCGGGGAGCCTCAGGGACAGGTATATATAGCCAGTCCATTCTTTTCGCTTGCAGACCTATGGCTGGTTGAAGAGGCAGCTCGAGCTCTTTGGGAGGTCGGCTCAAAGCCATTCTCGCCGTTCCACGAAATTGGCTTGGGCAAACCCCATTCAGTGGCTGCCGCTGACCTTGAGGCGCTTAAGAATTCGACCGCGGTTTTGGCCATCGCGAGCGGTGGCGACCCTGGAACTCTGTTTGAGATTGGATACGCCGTTAGCTTGGGCATCCCTGTCGTGGCGCTCAGCCAAAATGGGCGTCCCGCCGATATGACGATGCTCGAAGGCACCGGGTGCCAAGTGTCCAACGACTTTGCTAGTGCGATTTATCAAGCTTCGTGGGCAACGCGTTCGTGAGAGCGTTGCTGCTTTCCGGAGGGATGGACTCAGCCGCCTTAGCCAACTGGATCAAGCCGGATTTAGCGATCTCCGTTGATTACGGGCAAATCCCGGCGGCGGGAGAGATGCGGGCGGCTCGTGCCATTGCGGGTCACTTGGGCATTCCTCACGAGGTCGTTGTGACAGATACCCGGGGACTTGGGCTGGGAACTATGAGCCAGGCGGCGCAGAGACCCTCAGTCGCGCCTGAGTGGTGGCCGTTGCGCAATCAACTCCTCCTGACGCTCGCGGTTATGAGGTTGGAGCGCGTGGGGGCCGGAGAGGTGTTTATCGGGACCGTTGGGTCGGATTCTGAACACTCGGACGGTACGCCCAAGTTCATCGCATCATTCAACGGTTTGTTGGAAGCGCAGCGATCATTGATCCGGGTGTCGGCACCGGCGATCTCTATGTCGTCCGAGCAGCTTATTCGACAAAGCGGGATCAGTCGCGATTTACTGGGCTGGACAATTTCATGCCACGCCAGTGATGTCGGCTGCGGAGAATGCCGGGGCTGCAACAAACACATTGAAGTTCGAGCGACGCTAGATTCGGCGAGCTGAGTTGGGTGGGAGTTTGCAGCCAATGCAGTCTCCCACCTTCTCCCGCCCAAAATCCGCGGACTGCAATCTCTCCCGGACGTAAACCGCCAACACCGCCAATCTGATGGGTATCGGGCCGCTGTTAGCGCAATGACCGCACCTCAACCTGTGCCTTTTCAAGGGCCTGCAGGAAAATGACGGGCGCGAACGCGCCTTGGTCTGCGCGCCCCTGATAATGCGGGGATGGAAAACACATCACAGACGAGCGGGCGTCTCAGGCGCTCTGTGGTCACCTCTCACCGGAGCGAGGATCCGGGGCCGGAGGGGCAGAAGCGACATCGGACCGGGTATTTCGTGGCCGGGGAACGGGTCTGGAAACGGATCGAGATCGAGTTCTCGGCCGGGGCGACGGCGGAATGGCTGTCGGTCAAATACGGGCCGGCGGTGCGGACCATCGGCTTTCGCGCCAAGGCGGGGGGCTGGCGCAAGAAGGACATCGCCCTGAAGGCGGACGCGGCCTGGGACGAGGTGGACGAAGAGGCGCGCGTGGCGGCGGAGGCGCGGGCGGCCGCGCGGGAGGCGGCGGGCCAGCGGGCGGCGGCGCGGGATGCGG
>NZ_JAEMRD010000001.1:110244-155316 GCF_016463485.1 Brevundimonas sp. | reverse complement strand
CGAGTTCGACGCCCAGCCGCCCATGATGATGCCGTAGACGCCAAGGGACGAGATCGCGAAGACGTAAAGGATGCCGACGTTCAGGTCGGAGATGACCCAGCCCGGCGCGAACGGGATCACCGCCCAGACGATGAAGGCCGTGATCACGGTGATGACCGGGGCCAGCAGGAAGACGCCCTTGTCGGCCCCGGCCGGCACGACGACCTCCTTAAGCACGAACTTGATCATGTCGGCGAAGGACTGCAGCAGGCCGAACGGACCCACGACATTGGGCCCTTTGCGCATCTGGATGCCCGCCCAGATCTTGCGGTCGGCGAGCAGCAGGAAGGCCACGGCGATCAGCACGCCGACCGTCACCAGCAGCACGGCACCGGTGGTCATCAGGAACCAGCCGAGGGGGGAGGACCAGAAATCCATGACTTACTCCGCCGCCATCGCCGTGGCCGGCGCGATCCGCAGCGCGGACAGCTCGGCCATCGTCGCGCTGGCGCGCGCGATCGGGTTGTTGAGGTAGGGGTCGATCACCGCAGAAACGAAGGCGGCGTCGCCCAGGTCGCCCTTCACGCCCAGCTTCGACGGATCGAAGGCGGCGGGCGTCGGCAGATAATCGATACGTCCGAAGGTCGGGTGGTCGGCCATCAGCTTGGTGCGCAACTGGTCGAGGGTGTCGAACGGCAGCTTGTGGCCCACCCGCTCGGACAGGGCGCGGAGAATGGCCCAGTCTTCCTTGGCGTCGCCCTTGGGGAAGACGACCCGTTCGGCCATCTGTACCCGGCCCTCGGTGTTGACGTAGATTCCCGACTTTTCGGTATAGGCCGCGCCCGGCAGGATCACGTCGGCGCCGTGGGCACCGTTGTCGCCGTGGCTGCCCAGATAGACGCGAAACGCGTTCGACGCCGTCGCATTGACCTCGTCGGCGCCCAGCAGGAACAGCACGTCCAGAGCGTCGGGCTTGAGCATCTCGGCGACCGTCAGGCCGCCGTCCGCAGGCACGAAGCCCATGTCGAGACCCGCCACCCGCGACGCGGCATGGTGCAGGACGTTAAACCCGTTCCAGCCTTCGCCGATCACGCCGACCTTCTTGGCCAGTGCACCGAGCGCGTTCAGTACCGCCGCCCCGCCCTTACCGGCCAGGGCCCCGCCGCCGACGATGATTGCCGGGCGCTCGGCCTTCGTCAGCGCGTCGAGCGCCGCCTTGGGCAGTTTCGCCAAGGTCTTGGACCCGGCGCCCAGATACGAATACGGATAGGTCAGGTCGGCCTGTTCACCGATCAGGGCGATCTCGGCCTGGCCCGACAGCCAGATCTTGCGCAGGCGGGTGTTCAGCAGCGCAGCTTCGGTCCGCGGGTTGACCCCGACCAGCAGCACATAGTCCGCCGCCTCGATCCCGCGCAGACCCGAGTTGAACAGCCAGCTTTCGCGCGCACCATCACCCAGCGACGACCCGTCCTGACGACAATCCGTGTTGGACGAGCCCAGCGCGCGGAACAGGTCCAGCGTCGCTTTCATCGACTCCGCGTCCTGAAGGTCCCCCGCGATCGCGCCGATCCGGTTCGCCGGAGCCGCCTTCAGCTTCGCAGCGACAACCGACAGCGCCTCATCCCAGGACGCGGCGCGCAGCTTACCGTTCTCACGCACGTAAGGGCGGTCCAGGCGGCGCTTCTGCAGGCCGTCGACGACATAGCGGCTCTTGTCCGTCAGCCACTCCTCGTTGATGCCTTCGTTGACGCGCGGCAGGATGCGCATCACCTCGGCACCCTTGGCATCGGCGCGGATGTTGGCGCCCAGGGCGTCCATGACGTCGATGGTCTCGGTCTTCTTGAGCTCCCACGGACGATAGTGGAACTGCCACGGCCGGTGGGTCAGGGCACCGACGGGGCACAGGTCGTTGACGTTGCCCGATAGCTCGCTGTCGATGTTCTTTTCAAGGTAGGTGGTGATCTCGGCGTCCTCGCCGCGTGAGATCATGCCGATGTCCGGCACGCCCGCCACTTCGCTGATGAACCGAACGCACCGGGTGCACTGGATGCAGCGCGTCATGAAGGTCTTGACGGTCGGGCCCATGGCCTTTTCCTCGACCGCGCGCTTGTTCTCGGAATAGCGCGACCCGTCGCGGCCGTAGCCGACCGACTGGTCCTGCAGGTCGCATTCGCCGCCCTGGTCGCAGATCGGGCAGTCGAGCGGATGGTTGATGAGCAGGAACTCCATCACCCCTTCGCGCGCCTTCTTTACCATCGGTGTGTCGGTGAAGATCATCTGGCCTTCGGCGGCCGGCAGGGCGCACGAGGCCTGAGGCTTGGGCGGTCCGGGCTTCACCTCGACCAGGCACATGCGGCAGTTGCCGGCGATCGACAGCCGCTCATGATAGCAGAAGCGCGGAATCTCGGCACCCGCGCGCTCGGCGACCTGGAGCACGGTCATGCCGGCTTCGAATTCGACGTCTACGCCGTTGACCTTGGCGACGGGCATCAGCGAGCCTCTTCCTGAACCGCGACGGCGTATTCGTCCGTCGAGATCGTCCCATCCGGGAGGGTTGTCATGACTGTGACCGCTGCGTCGTCGAGGACGAAGCGGACCACGGGGTCGCCGGACTGGTTCATCCAGCGGTTCTGTTCGGCCACCGGTCGATCGACCGGTTTCCAGGTGATCAGGTCGCCGTCGACCCGGCACTGCGCGCGCATCCGGCCGCCGTCGACCGGCGCGCGCCACGAGGCGTTGACGATAACGCCTTCCAGGCTGTCGACCTGGACCGCATCTACATCCTGACCATGGACTGACGCCAGCCCGGCACGGCACACACGACGCAGGTCGGCCGCGGACAGCGGAGCCTGCGAGGATTTGACCACCGCGTCGCTGACCGGAACCGTGGCCGATACCCGCTCGGACGGCGTCGGCGCGGGCTCGGGCGCAGCCTCGCAGGCCGCGAGAACCAGACCGACCGGCAACACCATGGCGTGGGCGCGCATCATCCGCATCGCCCCTCGCCCGTCAGGCAACCGCCGATGACCGACAGCCAGCGTTGATAGCCCTGGCCGGTCAGGTGCAGGTCGTCGATCGTATAGGCCGGGTTGAGCCGGTCGCCGGTCAGCAGGGGCGCATAGACATCGATGTAGCGAGCCCCGCGCGCCGTCGCGTTCGCCGACAGTTGCGTATTCAGAGCCTCGATCCGCTCACGGAACTCGGGCTGTCGCGGCATCACGGACTGAACGTAGATTTCTGCGGTCGGCAGCTCGGCCTTGAAGCGCGCGACCAGGGTGTCGACGTTGGCGGCGATGTCGTCCGGCGTCTGCTCATAGCTGGCCAGATCGTTGGTCCCGATGAGGATAAAGACCTTGGCCGGCCGCGTGGCGATGATCTGGCCGGCCCGACCCAGAAGGCCAAAGCTGGTGTCGCCGCCGATGCCCCAGTTGCGGATGTTGCGACCCGGGAAGGCCTCGCTCCAGCGGAAGCCGTCGGTGATGCTGTCGCCCACCATGGCGATGCCGCCGGGCTGAGACGGCAGGATGGCGAACTGGGTGACATGATCGACATAGGAGCCGTTTATCCAGCTACCGGGCGCGAACTGGCTGGGCTGGCTCACGCCGACGGCGGCGGCGGTTGGCCGTTGCGTGGCGAAGGGATCGACGACCTGAACGGCAGCGGCCGCGGGCGGTGCGCTGGTGGCGCACGCGCTCAACAGGGCGATCAGGCACCCCGTCACAGCCAGCCGTCCGAGGATCGAACCCAAGCCCCTACTCCGCCGCGATCGCGTGGCCGGCGAAGTTCGCGCGGCGGGTGCGATAGGTCTGGATGCGGTCCTCGATCTCGTGGCGGAAATGCCGGATCAGGCCCTGGACCGGCCAGGCAGCCGCATCGCCGAGGGCGCAGATGGTGTGACCCTCGACCTGGGACGCGACGTCGAGCAACAGGTCGATTTCGGACGGATCGGCCTCGCCCACCGCCATCCGCTCCAGCACCCGCCACATCCAGCCGGTGCCTTCGCGGCACGGCGTGCACTGGCCGCAGCTCTCATGCTTGTAGAAATAGCTGATGCGGGCGATCGCCTTCACCAGGTCGGTGTCGTTGTCCATGACGATGACGGCGGCGGTCCCAAGGCCCGACTTCATGTCGCGCAGGGAATCGAAGTCCATCAGCGCCGTCTCGGACATCTCGCGCGTGATCAGGGGCACGGAGACCCCGCCCGGGATCACGGCCTTCAGGTTGCCCCAGCCGCCGCGAACGCCGCCGCAATGCTCTTCCAGCAGCTGACGCAGCGGGATCGACATGGCCTCTTCGACGTTGCACGGCTTGTTCACGTGGCCGCTGATCGACATCAGCTTGGTGCCGGTGTTGTTCGCCCGGCCGAAGCCCGCGAACCAGTCGGCCCCGCGGCGCAGGATCGTGCCCACCACCGCGATCGACTCGACGTTGTTCACCGTCGTCGGACAGCCGTACAGGCCGGCACCGGCCGGGAACGGCGGCTTCAGGCGCGGCTGGCCCTTCTTGCCCTCCAGGCTCTCCAGCAGGGCCGTCTCTTCGCCGCAGATGTAAGCGCCCGCGCCGTGGTGGATGTAGACGTCGAAATCCCAGCCGTGGACGTTGTTCTTGCCGATGAGGTTCGCCTCATAGGCCTGCTTGACCGCAGCCTCCATGCGCTCGCGCTCGAGCACATATTCCCCGCGCAGATAGATGTAGCAGGCGTGGGCCTGCATCGCGAACGACGCGATCAGACACCCTTCAATCAGCAGGTGAGGATCATGACGCATGATCTCCCGGTCCTTACAGGTGCCGGGCTCGGACTCGTCGGCATTGACGACCAGGTAATGAGGACGATCCTTCAGCTCCTTGGGCATGAAGGACCATTTCAGACCCGTCGAAAAGCCGGCACCGCCGCGCCCGCGCAGGCCCGAATTCTTGACGTTGGTGATCAGCCAGTCGCGGCCCATGGCCAGCATATCGGCCGTGGCGTTCCAGCAGCCGCGGTTCTTCGCCCCTTCGAGACCCCAGTCCTGGAGCCCGTACAGGTTGGTGAAGATGCGATCCTTGTCTTCGAGAATACCGACCATGTTCAATTCAACTCCCGCAGACGACGGCGGTGATAGCGGGTGCGCAGGAAGATGGCGGTCAGCATCAAGGCCCAACCGGCGGCAAGCGCGCCATAGCCGGACAGTTGCACCATGCCGGCGAGGTCGCCTGCGCGCGTAGCCAGCCAGACCAGGATGGCACCCAGCAGCACCAGCCCAAAGCCCGCGAGGCGCTGGGTCCGGCCGACCGTGCGCAGTTCCGCTCGGTAGGTGGCGACGCGTGCTGCGGTTTCTGTGTCGGACGACGTCATGCCGGCACCGGATCGCTGTTCGGCAGCGTCTTGATCGGCTTGGCCGCCGAACCGTCGTAAAGTTTGGGATCGGTCAGGGTCAGCGCCCCGCCCTCAGGTGCCGAGTTGACCCGGTCGACGCGGGGGCCGGGTTTCAGCGGCTTGCCCGCCGCGAACCCGTCAATGATGGCGTTCATGTCCAAGGCCGTCAGGTCCTCGAAATAGTAGTCGTTCACCATGGCCATCGGCGCGTTTACGCAGGCGCCCAGGCATTCGACCTCTTCCCAATAGAACTTACCGTCGGCCGACAGGGTCTGTTTCGGCCCGATCCGGTCCTTGCAGACCTTCATCAGCTCGCCCGAGCCACGCAGCATGCAGGGCGTGGTGCCGCAGACCTGGATCAGGGCGGCCGATCCGACCGGCTCCAGCATGAACATCGTGTAGAAGGTCGCGACCTCGAGCACCCGAATGTAGGCCATGCCCAACAGGTCGGCGATGGCGCGAAGGGCAGGTTCCGAGACCCAGCCCTCCTGCTTCTGCACCAGCCACAGGATCGGGATCACCGCCGACTGTTTCCGGTCGGCGGGGTATTTCTGTATCCACCAGTCACACTTGGCCTTCGTCGCCTTGGAGAAGGCGAAGGAGGCCGGCTGGACCTTTGCGAGACGACGCACGCTCATGCTCTACCCATCCAACGGTTCAGGCGCGCGCCCCAGACAGCCTTTCCGGCTTTCGAGAGGTCGCGGGAAAGCCAGGACAGCGGCGGCAGGAACCGCACGGCCATCTGGCTGAGAAAGATGAAGCCGCTCATCCAGACGATCGAGCGCAGGTTCGCCTCCAGAAAGCCCCTGCCCTCCGCCAGATAGCCGGCGCGATAGGCCCCACGCACGAGCGTGACCCCCGCGACCCCGGGGGTGGCGATCACAGCGGACGCCAGGGAGAACTTGGCGTTGCCCATCAGTTCACGGCGACGCGGCGAGAAGAAGAACTGCACGGCGACGCCGAGCGTCAGCAGCACCGCGAAGACCATGGCTTGCAACAGGGTAAAATCGGGGGTCACGGCGAAGGCGCTCATCGGGGCGGAAACCGGTTCGCAGCCGACAGCCGCTCACGCGCCCGCTTCACGACCGGAAGGCAGAGCACCGCGAACGTCGCCACCAGAATCAGACCCCAGGCTCCTAGCCAGAACGGAGATTCATCCAGGGTCGTGAACGCCTTCAGGCTCATCATCACTCCGAGGGACAGCAGCGGGCTCAAGATCAGAAACTGGTCCTGCACGAACCCTCTGCGTCCACCGGGGTGACGCGAGATCTTGCTGTCCGTCGCAACAGCCAGGATGACGACGCCGAGCAGTGCCGCTCCGGCCAGGACAACGCAGATCACGATGAGGAAGGCGGACACCGACATTACCGATCGACCTCGCCGAACACGATGTCGAGGGAACCCAGGATCGCAGATACGTCGGCCAGCTGGTGGCCGCGGTTCATCCAGTCCATCGCCTGGAGGTGGCGGAAGCCGGGCGCGGAGATCTTGACGCGGTAGGGTTTGTTGGTGCCGTCGGATACGACATAGACGCCGAACTCGCCCTTGGGCGCCTCGACGGCGGCATAGACCTCGCCCGGGGGGGTCTTGAAGCCTTCGGTGTAGAGTTTGAAGTGGTGGATCAGGGATTCCATCGACCGCTTCATCTCGCCACGACGCGGCGGAACGACCTTGTTGTCCTCACTCATGACCGGTTCGCCGGGGCAGTTGCGCAGTTTGTGGATGCACTGCTCCATGATGTGGATCGACTGCTTCATCTCCTCGACGCGGCACAGGTACCGATCCCAGCAGTCGCCGTTCTTGCCGACGACGATGTCGAATTCCAGATCGGCATAGCATTCGTAAGGCTGCGACTTGCGCAGGTCCCACGGGATGTCCGAGCCGCGCAGCATGACGCCGGTGAACCCCCAATCCAGCGCCTGCTGCTTGGACACCACGCCGATTTCCACGTTGCGCTGCTTGTAGATCCGGTTCTCGGTGACGAGATCCTCGATGTCCTTGAGCTTCTGCGGGAACTGGGCGCACCAGGCCGCGATGTCGTCGATCAGGGCCATCGGCAGGTCCTGATGGACCCCGCCGGGCCGGAAATAGTTGGCGTGCAGTCGCGATCCCGAGGCCCGCTCGTAGAAGACCATCAGCTGTTCGCGCTGCTCGAAGCCCCACAGCGGCGGGGTCAGGGCACCGACGTCCAGCGCCTGGGTCGTCACGTTCAGCAGGTGCGACAGAATCCGGCCGATTTCCGAGTACAGCACCCGGATCAGCTGGGCGCGATACGGCACCTCCAGCTCCAGCAGCCGCTCGATGGCCAGGCAGAAGGCGTGCTCCTGGTTCATCGGCGCGACGTAATCAAGCCGGTCCAGATAGGGCACGTTCTGAAGGTAGGTTCGGGCCTCCATCAGCTTTTCGGTGCCGCGATGCAGCAGGCCGATATGCGGATCGACGCGCTCGACGATCTCGCCGTCCAGCTCCAGCACCAGGCGCAGCACGCCGTGGGCGGCCGGATGTTGCGGGCCGAAATTGATCGTGAACTTGCGATCGTCCATCTCACGCGCGTGCGCGGTCCGGCCGTCGATACGGCCCAGGTCGTCCTCGAACACGTCTAGCGAGGCGAGGTCGGGCGTGGCGTTCTGGATAGCGTGACCGTCGGCCATCAGACCTTGCCTCCCGACGGCGATCCCGCCGAACCGACCGCCTTCTCGTCGCCTGGCAGGACGGGGGCCGGATAGTCGGCACCTTCCCAGGGGCTCAGGAAATCGAAGTTGCGGTATTCCTGCGTCAGCTTGACGGGCTCATAGACCACCCGCTTCTGCTCCTCGTCGTACCGGACCTCGACATAGCCCGTCATGGGGAAGTCCTTGCGCAGCGGATGCCCCTGAAAGCCATAGTCGGTCAGCAGGCGACGCAGATCGGGGTGACCCGAAAACAGCATGCCGTACATGTCGAACGCCTCGCGCTCGAACCAGTCGGCGCAAGGGAAGACGGAGATGACGCTAGGCACCGGCTGGACCTCGTCGGTCGTCACCTTGACCCGCACCCGCGCATTCCGCGTCATCGACAGCAGGTGATAGACGACCTCGAACCGTTCCTCGCGATCCGGGAAATCCACGCCGCAGATGTCCAACAGCTGATGAAAGCCGAACCGGTCCTTCAGCACCGTCAACACATTCACGATCGCATCGCGCTCGGCGATCAAAGTCAACTCGCCGAACGCCACCTGGGCCTGAACGCCCAGCTCGCCGACCATCTCCGCGCCCAGCGGCGTCAGGGTGGTCTCGATCTCCTGCAGTTTCGCCAGCGCGTTCATCGCTCGATCGTCCCCGTGCGCCGGATCTTCTTCTGCAGCTGCAACAGGCCGTACAGCAGCGCCTCCGCCGTCGGCGGGCACCCCGGCACATAGACGTCGACCGGCACAACCCGGTCGCAGCCGCGAACGACGCTGTAGCTGTAGTGATAATATCCGCCACCGTTGGCGCAGCTGCCCATCGACAGGACATACCGCGGGTCCGGCATCTGGTCGTAGACCTTGCGCAGGGCCGGGGCCATCTTGTTGGTCAGGGTGCCGGCGACGATCATCAGGTCCGACTGGCGCGGGCTGCCGCGCGGGGCCATGCCGAACCGCTCCAGGTCATAGCGCGGCATCGAGGCCTGGATCATCTCCACGGCGCAGCAGGCCAGGCCGAAGGTCATCCACATCAGCGAGCCGGTGCGGGCCCACTGGATCACATCATCGAGCGGTGCCGTCAGGAAGCCCTGCTCGGTGACCTCGGTATTGACCGCCTCGAAGAACTTGTCGTGCAGCTTGGGGTCATAGCCCTCGACGGTCGAGCGCGCGCCCTGGCCATACGGGCTCAGCACCGGCGACGCGCCGGTGTTGCCACGGCCGATTATGGGCAGCTTGTTGTCCACTATTCCCACTCCAGCGCGCCCTTCTTCCATTCGTAGACGAAGCCCACGGTCAGCACGCCCAGGAAGACCATCATCGACCAGAAGGCGAAGATCATCCCGCCCTTGGACAGATCAAAGATCGACACGGCCCAGGGGAACAGGAATGCGACCTCAAGATCGAAGATGATGAACAGGATCGACACCAAGTAGAACCGCACGTCGAACTTCATCCGCGCGTCGTCGAACGCGTTGAACCCGCACTCATAGGCCGACAGCTTTTCGGAATCGGGGCTGGACGGCGCCATGACCAGGGCGGCGACGATGAACAGGACGCCGACGATCGCCGCGATCCCGATGAAGATCACGATCGGCAGGTACTGGAGTAGAAAAGCATTCATGGACGACGGGGCCTCGTGCGGCGATCCGCAGGCTGGGGAGGACGGCGGAATCGGCGCTTTCTAGACCCAAGATCGTCGCCATTCAAACCCATGCGGCAAAAGGGATTTTCTTGAGAATGGTTCGCAGAAATTGACGGCCTTGAATCGCCGTCCGGGCGCTCCCGATTGGCGATCAAGACCCTGCGGCGACAGGCCCTATGCTGCGACTGGATCGGATCGGCCCGATCGTGAATAGTGCCCAGGCGTCGATGCCGCGCGAGCCGCGCCAGCGCTTCACGGATCAACTATTCGAGCCCGCCTGATGAGCGAGACCCCCACCGACGTCCTGCCGCCCAACAAGGGTTTTCTCGGCTTTGTCGAGCGCACAGGAAACCGGCTGCCGGATCCCGTCTTCCTGTTCCTGTGGCTCATCGTGGGGCTGATGGCGCTTAGCATCGTCGGAGCCGGGCTGGGCTGGCAGGCGGTCAATCCGGTGACGGGCGACACGCTGATCGCCCAGAGCCTGTTGTCGTCGGAGAACCTGGAGAAGCTGATTATCGGCATGCCCCGGACGCTGGCGGACTTTCCCCCGCTGGGGATCGTGATCACCATCATCTACGGCGCGGCGGTGGCGGAGCGCACCGCCCTGTTCACGACCGCCATTCGCGGTGCGTTGTTGAATGCGCCAAAACTGATCCTGACTCCCGTCGTCGTGATCGTCGGCATGGTCTCGCACCATGCCTCGGACGCCTCCTATGTCGTCGTGATCCCGCTGGCCGCCGTAATCTTCGCCGCCGCCGGTCGGCATCCGCTGGCGGGGCTGGCTGCCGGGTTCGCGGCCGTCTCCGGGGGCTATGCGGGCAATCTGTTTCCCGGAGCATCGGACGCCCTGATCCTAGGGATCACCGAGCCCGCTGCCCATCTGATCGATCCGTCCTATCAGGTCAGCATCGCGGGCAACTGGTTCTTCATCATCGGGGTCGTGATCGTCTTCACACCGATCGTCTGGTTCATCACCGATCGTGTGATCGAGCCGCGCCTCGGCCGGTGGCTTCCGCCCGCGGGCGTCGCGCCCCCCGCCCAGGAAGAGCGAGAGCCGTTGACGGCGCTACAGAAGCGCGGCCTGCTGTTCGCTGGCCTCGCGCTTCTAGCCATGATCGCCCTGTGGGCCCTGATCACCGCCCTGCCCGGCTCGCCCTTCATCGACCCGGAGGCGGAGCCGGCCCAGAAATTCAATCCCCTGTACCGCTCGTTGGCCGCATTCTTTGCGGTCACCTTCTTCGTCACCGGCGCGGCCTTCGGCGCCGGTGCGGGCACGATCCGCAGCCACCGCGATCTGGTGCGGATGATGGGCGAAGGCATAGCGGTGCTCGCCCCCTACATCGTGCTCGCCTTCTTCGCCGCCCATTTCGTGGCCATGTTCAACTGGTCGGGTCTGGGCCCCATCCTGGCCGTCAACGCCGCCGCGTCCTTGCGCGAACTGGCCATGCCGACGCCGCTGCTGCTGATCTCGGTGGTGCTGGTGTCGTGCTTCTTCGACCTGTTCATCGGCTCGGCCTCGGCCAAATGGTCGGCGCTGGCCCCGATCGTGGTGCCCATGTTCATGCTGCTGGGGATCAGCCCGGAAATGACCACCGCCGCCTATCGGATGGGCGATTCGGTCACCAACATCGCCACACCCCTGATGAGCTACTTCCCGCTGATCCTCGCTTTCGCCCAGCGTTGGGATCCCCGGTTTGGCCTGGGCTCGCTGATGGCCACCATGCTGCCCTATGCGGGGTCCTTCCTGGTGGCAGGTCTGATCATGGTGGCGGCCTGGGTTGCGCTGGATCTGCCCCTGGGGCCGGGCGTCGGCGTCCACTACGACGTGCCGGCCGCTGCCATCGCCGCGCAGCCCCCTGTGGACGGCGGAATTTTGGGGCCCGAAAGCCCGCCTCAACCCGCTGCGGCACCCTCGATCGCGACCGCACAACGCTGATCGCGATTTTATGACGAGGGGTCGCTTGACAGTGCAAGCACCCCCCGCCTAAACGACGCCCCTCGCCGCGACGCACTGTCTTCGCGGCGAGGAATGCGGGTGTAGCTCAGTTGGTTAGAGTGCCGGCCTGTCACGCCGGAGGTCGCGGGTTCGAGTCCCGTCACTCGCGCCACTTCTCATGAAAATCGAAACGAGAAGTGGCGCGCCACCCCCTGCTGGCGGCGCGCCGAACTTTGTCAGCGCTCAGTGAACCGCCCAGGTCTCCGCCGGCTGGACGAAGGCGCTCTGCCCGCTCACGTCGCCATAGACCATGCACAGATCCTCGAAGACGCGGTTCCAGGCGAAACGCTCGACCGTTCGGACGCGCGCCGCCGCACCGATCGCCTCGATGTCCCGCTCAAACAGAGCCTCAATGGCGGCGGCGTATTCGGTGGGATCAGCGGAGGTCGCAAGCTGGCCGACGCTGTCGTCCACGGTCTCCGCGACCCCGCCCGCATTGACCCCCACGACCGGCCGGCCACAGGCCATGGCCTCCAGCACGATAAGGCCGAACGGCTCCTTGTCGTTGGCGTGGACGAAGGCGTCGCAGCTGGCGATGATCCGTGCGACCGCTCGCGGGTCGCGCTCATAAGGCAGGGCGATGACCCGGTCCTCGGGCGGCATCCCGGTGCCGGCACCGACCAGGACCAGATGATAGGGCGCACCCAGCTTCTGGACCGCCTCGATCAGGACATCGATGTTTTTTTCCTTGGCCGGCCGGCCCGCGAAGCACAGCAGTCTGGCATCCGCGCCGAGCCCCAGCCGCTTCAGCAGCCAGTCGCGGTCGCGCCGGTCAGGGCGGAAGGTGTCGATCTCGACGCCAAGCGGCCGGATGACGATGTTGCCGACGCCGGCCTCGATCAGCCGCTCGGCGATGAATTTGCTGGGCGATATGACCCGGTCGAACTGGCCGAACAGCCTGGCCCAGCGCCGCTCGACCGGCTTCTTGGCCCACTCGCCGAAATGCAGTGCGGCAAGTCCCGCCGGGTCGGAGTGGCAGAAGCCCACCACGGGGCACCCGGCACGCTGGCCAGCCTCAAGCGCGCCCTGCCCCGGCGTATAGGGATCGCCCGCCTCGATGATCGACGGTTTCAGCGAGGCAACCCAGGCCCCCCAGCGCTTGACCGACGTCGGCCAGCGATAACCGTCTCCGAACGGCAGTTTCGTCGCGTGCAGCTTGACGATGCCATCGTCACCCGCCGAGTGGGTCGCGCCCGGCACGACCAGGGAATGGGCGATGCCCGGACGGTTCGCTTCCAGCCACGATTTCTTGGACAGCAGATAGCGCTTCACGCCTCCGGAGCGCGGCGCGTACAGCATGGTAGTGTCGACGAGACGCGGACGCGGATCGTTGCTGGACGCCTTCAAGGCCCGCAAGGTATCGGCGACCTCGTCGTCGAAGCCTGGAATCAGACGCAGTTCGCTTTCCTGCACGTCGTGGTCGATCATGCTCACAGGGGAGGTCTCCGAAGGTGTCGGCCGGGCAACGCCTGACCTTCGAGTTTGGATGCGTCCGGATGATTTACGCGTGACCATAAGCGCCCCTAGACCCAGCCACGGTCAAGCTCAAGAGGGTGTGTCTTGAGACGATGCATTCGGCCGCGCCCCGGCGTGGCGCTTTGAAACACAGTGTTCAGGCCTTGCAATCGCCTCAAATTCGCGAAACTTGAAGCATGCCGACGCGACCCCTGTTAGAGGGGCCACAGCGTTTGCGCGCGTCGTGTCCACAGGGGTCTTTTTCCGAATGCGTAAACTGCTCGCGACCGCCGCAGCGATCGCTCCGCTGCTGGTCGCTTCCGGGGCCAGCGCGGACGTCGTCATCTCGACCGTGCGCACCACGCCCATCCTGACTTCCAACGCCACCGGCACTGCGGCGGACAACATTCGTTTCAGCACGGGCGGCGGTCTGAACCTGACGTCCGGAACCGGCGTCACGATCGATTCCAACAATACGCTGACGGTCGATTCCGGCACCAACATCAACATTCAGAACTCGGCCGACGGCTCGATCGGTGTTCTGGTCAACGGCGGCGTGACCACGGGCGTGACCATCGGCGGCCAGATCCTGGTCAGCGACAGCCTGGGCGACTACCCGGATACCGACACGGACGGCGACGTCGACGGGCCCTGGGCCACCGGTACAGGCCGTTACGGCATCCGCCTGGCCGGAACCGGCGCAGTAACCGGAAACATCCTGCTGGACACCAGCGGCACGCTGCAGGTCGAGGGCAACAATTCCGCCGGTATCGCCGTGGACACCGCCCTGATCGGCAATCTGAACAGCTACGGCACGCTGACCACGTTCGGCGACAACTCGTTCGGCGTTCGGACGACGGCCCCGATCACTGGCTCGGTCACACTCGACGGCACCATCAGTTCCAACGGCGGCGGCACCAGTGCGGTCGCCATTCAGGGCAATGTCAGCGGCCGTCTGACGCTCCAGGGCGCGATCACCTCGTCAGGCTATCGCTACAGGTCGCTCGGTACGGACGCCTTTGTCGCCAAGCTGGACGCCGACGACCTGCTGCAGGGCGGATCGACGGTGATCGTGGCCGGCAACGTCGGCGGCGGCGTGGTGTTCGACACCCAACCCACCGAGTCCGACAGCACGTCGAATGACGACGATGCCGACGGCCGCCTCGACAGCAGCGAGGGCTCCGCCTCGATCACCAGCTTCGGCTCCGCACCGGCCGTAACGGTCGGTTCGACGACCCAGACGGTCACTCTGGGTGCCGTCGGCACGGGCGAGGCTGCCTATGGCTTCATCAACCGCGGCTCCATCGTCGGCAACGGCGTCTACGCCAACATCGATTCCAACGCGGTTCGACTGGGCGTCACCGGTGGCCAGGCCGTGTCGATCGCCGGTGGCGTGCGCAACGACGGAACCCTGGGCACCTTGGCCAATGCAGCCAATGCCACGACCCTGCGCGTCGGGTCGGGCGTCACAACGCCGACCATCCTGAACAACGGCTTCATCACCGCCGCGGCGGCGACCGAGCTGGCTAACAGCGTCAACGCCATCCGCATCGAAAGCGGTGCCAACGTGGCGACCCTGACCAACAACGGCAACATCCTGGCCACGGCGGGCGGCGGGACCGCCAACCTGACCGCAATCCAGGATCTCAGCGGCACCCTGACTGCGGTGCTCAACACCGGCTCGCTCCAGGCCAACCTGGTCGCCAACGCCGCCGGCGCGCCCCTCACCGGCACGGCGATCGCGCTAGATGCCCGCGCCAATACGACCGGGGTCAACTTCACCCAGACGGGCGTGCTCAGCCCCACGGCCAGCACCGAAGACGACACCGATAATGACGGCGTCGATGACGTCGATGAGCCCTTCACCCTCGGTGCCATTCTGCTCGGATCCGGGGACGACGGCGTCAATATCAAGAACGGCCAGGTCAACAGCGACATCTCATTCGGAGCCGGCGCGGACCAGCTGAACATCTCGGGCGGTGCCATTGTTCGCGGCGCCATCACCGACAGCGACGGCCGGCTCGCCATCGACATCGCCAACGGTACGCTTGAGGCTCAACAGGCGTCGCGAACGAATGTGACCAGTCTGAATGTCGGCGCGACCGGCACCCTTCTGGTGGGGCTCAATGCCGGCACCGGGGCCAGCGGCGGCTTCCGCGTCAACGGTGCCGCCAATCTGGCCAACGGGGCCAGCCTGGGCATCCGCTTCACCTCGCTGCTGCAGTCGCCGCAACGTTTCACCATCATCGACGCCAACACCCTGACCATCGGCACACTGAACCAGACCGGCATTCAGGCCAACTCGCCGTATCTCTATGTGGTCAGCGCCGGCGCGGATATCGCGGCCGCCGATGTCTATATTGATGCGCGCCGTCGCACTGCCTCCGAGGCCGGACTGATCCCGGTCGAAGCCTCGGCCTTTGACGTCATCTATGCCTCGATCGACGACAACAGCACCTTGCTGAGCGCCTTCCTCGGACAGACGACACGCGAGGGCTTCATCGATCTGTACGAGCAGATGCTGCCCGATCACTCGGGCGGACCGCTGCTGTCGCTGGCCTCGGGCGTCGATGCGGTGACGCGGGCGCTGACGGGGCGCAACGCCTCGGCCGGCGTCGGCGAAACCAGCGCCTGGCTGCAGGAAATCAATTTCTACGCCGACAAGGACAAGACCGACACCTACGGCTTCCGCTCCGAGGGCTTCGGCGTCGCCGGCGGGATCGAGCATGGCACCGGGTTCGGTGCCTTGGGCGTTTCCCTGGCCTTCACCTCCTCCGACATTGAGGATCCCGAGTCCGAGGCCGAGGAAGTCCTGTCTGCCAGCCTGGTCGAACTGGGCCTCTACTGGCGGGCCCAGGGTCGCAACTGGACGACCTGGGCGCGGGCGGCGGGCGGTTACGCCACCTTCGATTCAACGCGGTCGCTGGTCGCCGAGAACCTGTACCTGAACAACCAGTCGAGCTGGAACGGCTTCACCCTGGCCCTGGCCGGCGGTGCCTCCTACGAGCGGAACTTCGGTCGCCTGAATATCCGGCCCGAGGTCTATGCCGAGTATTTCGGCCTGAGCGAGGACGCCCATACCGAGACCGGCGGGGGCTCCGGGTTCGATCTGGAGATCGACGAGCGGACGGGGCACATCTTCTCGACCGTTGCGGCGGTCAACGTCGGCTATGGCTTCGGCGAAAACGGCTGGATCCGGCCCGAGCTGCGCCTCGGCTGGCGTCAGAACGTCTCGGTCGATGCGGGTGAGACGATCGCGCGCTTCACCTCCGGCACCTCGAAATACACCCTGTCGCCGGCCTCGATCGAAGGTGGCGGTCCCCTGGCGGGCATCCGTCTGGCGGTCGGCAACGACCTGGGGATGCTGACGGTGAGCGCCGATGCCGAGATGATCGAGGACTACGTCCGCTACACCCTGCTGCTGCGGGCCAGCTTCCGGTTCTGACGGTAGGCGGCGACGGGCCGCCTACTACCTAGCAGTGGCCATTGTTTTAGTTGAGTTTTAAGCGACGCCGCCGACATGTGTGCAGTCTGTAAGCAGTCTGAGGACGCGCTATCGGACGCTGGAGAAACACCGAACGTTTTTTCAGAATGGGGTGCCCCAACCCTTAGCGTGTCCCGGCTCGTTTCACCGGTGTTCGAGCTTTTGGCTCTGCACGAAGATCGCCTTCCGTTCGGCCGCTTAACTCGCTTGGCAGAGGCGCTAGCCGCTGCCGCGCTCAAGGTCTGAACATGCCCGACCCTATCAAAGCGATGTACACCGAGGCACATTTATCCAACCTCCAGGCACGCCTGCCGGCATCAACGCCCGGGCAGCGAACGTAAAAGGAACATCACCGGGAGCCCACCGTGTCCCGGGCTCGTCGCGTCCCCTCCGCCCATGGCCATCTTTTGGCTATCGTTCGACAATGCGCAAACCAGAGCATCCGAACGAACCGGGAAAATGGACGCGGCTAGAAGCCGCTGAACCCATAGACCTGTGGCGACGGGTGCGGTCCGACCGGTTTTCCGTCACCCAGTTCTAACCTGATCGCCCAGCCCCGTCAGGCCGAGGTTATCTACGACGAAGCCCGCGCTCGCGCCCAGTTCGCGCGCCTGTCCTCGACTGCTTCGAACCAGGCCGCATAGTGCGTCGTTCTCGCCATGTTGCGATTGAGGTCCGGCGCGCCGTCGCTCCACCACACCGGCCCACGCTCGCCCAGCGGTGTCTTGGCCGCGTCGACGCGCCCGCGTGCGGCCGCAAGCGCATCGGCGTCTGGATACCCCAGGGCATCCCGAACCGCGCGGCGGGCCGCCAAGAGCTCATGCACCCGTGCCCCGCGCTGGTCGGGCGTGAGGGCGGGATCGGCGCGGCGCCACAGACCGCCGCGGATCAGGTAACGACCGTCCAACGTCACAGACGGTTGCTGGTCGTTTCGCGGGATGTCGGCCTTGCTCATCCGGGGCCAACGTCAGAGATCGGAGAAAGTGTCGCGTCCCTGACCGCAGCGCCGTTCCGCGCGTTGTCCTTCACCCCCGAGATAGAGCGACCCATGCCCACCCTGCACGTGCCGCCTGGCGCGGCGTCCCTGGTCGAAGACGATCATCCCAGCCATCCCGTCCTGATCGACCACGATGACGGCGCGCGAACCCGCGCCAGAGCCATTGCCTGGTTCGAAGATCTCGCGCCGGCCGGGGCCTTTACGATCGAGGACGAGCGTGACGTCGCCCCCATGGCCATCAGACCACCTCCGACGAGAACGACCCCGTGACAGGATTAGGCGACCTGTCCGCCCCTCTCTTGCCGCTCGGTCCACAGCTCGAGTTCCGGCTCGCGACCGATCAGGGCCAAGCCCACCGCGATCGACTCGAACTCGCCGCCAGTTTCGATCCTATTGGGATCAAAGCGGCGTCGGAAGATGTCGCGTACGGCCGGTACAAAAGAGGATCCGCCGGTCAAGAAGATGCGATCGATCTGGTGTGGCTCCAGATGTGACATGGCGATGGCCTGGTCGACGGCGCGTTCGATGGCCGCGAGCTCTGGAGCGATCCAGCCCTCGAAGTCCGATCGGGCGACGGGCGTCTCGATCCGGATCGTGCCGGCCTCGAAGCGGAACGTCGCCACCTCGTTGCGTGACAGATCCATCTTCAGACGGGATACAGCCTGGTAGAGGGCGTAGCCGTGATTATCGTCCAGTACCTCGATCAGTCGAAACAGCCTTTCAGGCTGCAGGGCGTTACGTGCGATATCGCGGATATCTTTCATGTCCCGAGACGCCCGCAAAAGGGCGAGCTGATCCCAGCGGGCAAAGGCGGCGTAGTACCGCTGGGGAATGGGCAGCACCTTTTCGAAGCTGCGGTACTCGCCGCCCTTGCCCAGCTCCGGCGATACCAGCTGGTCAATGATCCTGTAGTCGAAGGCGTCCCCAGCCACTCCCACCCCTGCGCGCGCCAGAGCGGTAGAGCTCGGGCCAGAGGCCGACGGTTCGAATCTCACGATGGAGAAGTCGCTGGTGCCTCCTCCAAAGTCGGCGACCAAGACCGTGGCTGCTTTCGTGAGTTGACGCGCGAAGAAGAAGGCGGCTCCAACCGGTTCATAGGCATAGCGGATGTCGGTGAACCCCAGCCGGGCGAAGGCGGTCTCGTAACGATCCAGCGCCAGCTGCTCGTCCGATCCACCGGCGAAGGTCACCGGCCGTCCAACGATAACCCGCGCTGGGAGCACGGACATTGCCGGCCCACCACGCTGACGCAACCGGAGCAGGAAGGACGATAGCAGGTCCTCGAAGCCGTATCGGCGGTTGTCGATGACGGTCTCCGTGAAGGCTGGACTGGCGGCGAAGGTCTTGAATGACTGAATGAAACGGGTGTCGAGCGGATCCTCGACGTAGGCGTCTATGGCCCAGGGACCGGCCTCCACCACCCGTTCGGCCACGCCGTCGGCGTCCTCATGGATCTGGAAGCTCAAGGTCGAGCGGAAGGCGGTCAGATCGCCGTCCGGAGC
Source organism: Brevundimonas sp. (assembly GCF_016463485.1). Taxonomy (GTDB): domain Bacteria; phylum Pseudomonadota; class Alphaproteobacteria; order Caulobacterales; family Caulobacteraceae; genus Brevundimonas. Next base: position 136,243 of record NZ_JAEMRD010000001.1, on the reverse strand, counting down.
TGCGAACCGTAACACCGCGACCGCACCGTCCACGCCCGTCAGGGCGACCACCGTATTGGTCGTGCCGAAGTCGATGCCCAGCGTCATCTCTGGCGTCATCGCGCACTGTGGCGTCATGGTCGTCTCCAGCCCTGTGGAGCGCGCTCCCGAACCCGCGCCTCGGTCAAGCCGGATGTGCCCATCGCCGCCCCGATAAACGACTTGGCCTGGATTGACAGCTTGCCCGGACGATCTTCCAATCTGATCCTATCGAAGGGCGACGCCATGAATTCTGAACTCCTCATCTTGGCGCTGGCTGCCGTTCTGCTGATGGTTCACATCTTCGCAGCCGCTCACCTGAAAACAAAACAGTACGGCGTCGACTGGAATATGGGGGCTCGTGATGATGTCCTCGCCCCGCTCGATCCCGGTGCCGGACGTCTCGTGCGCGCTCAATCGAATTACCTGGAGACGTTGCCGATTGCCGTCATCGCTCTGCTCGGCGTGGTCGTCAGCGGCCGTGGCGATCTTTGGACTGCGATCGGCGGCTGGATCTGGCTCGGTGCGCGGCTCGTATACCTCCCCGTCTATGCGGCTGGAATCCCCAAGGTTCGCACGCTCATTTTTCTGACAAGCCTGGTCGGCCTCGGCATGGCGATCTGGCCGCTCTTTCGCCTCTAGCCGCCGGTGATCCTGAACAGATGCACTCCTGCAGCGGGGCCGGTGTTGGGGTTCTCTGGGTAAAGAGGATCGCTTGGACGCCGGAATACGGTGTCACCGCGTCAGACGCAGGAACTCCTCGCGCGTGCGCGGATCATCGCGCACCACGCCCCGCAGGCTGGAGGTGGTCAGCTTGGCACCGGGAGCATTGATCCCGCGCAGTGTCATGCAGCTGTGCTCAGCCTCGATGACCACACCGACGCCGGCGGGATGAAGGACCTCCTCGATGGCCGTGGCGATCTCGGCCGTCATCTTCTCCTGAATTTGTAGTCGTTTCGCATAGCCGCGCACGACGCGCGCCAGCTTGGAGATGCCGACTACCCGATCCGTGGGCAGGTAGCCGACATGGGCAACCTCGACGACCGGCAGCATGTGATGCTCGCAGAAGCTGACGAAGCGGATATTCTTCAAGACGACGAGCTGGTCGTAGCCTCCGACTTCCTCGAAGGTACGTTCCAGATAAGCCCTAGGGTCGCCTTCGTAGCCCTCGAAAAGCTCCCTCTAGCTCCGAGCGACGCGGGCGGGGGTGTCGAGCAGGCCTTCGCGGTCTGGATTGTCCCCGGCCCACCGGATCAGGGTGCGGACGGCGGCTTCGGCCTCGGCGGCGGAGACAGGATCAATCATCAATTTAGATATTTCGGGCGAGATAGGCCGCTTCGTGGATCGCATTGCCATAGGATCGTGGCGAGCGGGCGTCGCCGATCACCTGAACGGTGATCCCTGTGCCGTACAAGGCCATGGACAGCGGATCATACGCCGTGCGGCCCGGGGCGATTATGAGCGCGGAGCAGGAGATGTCTTCCGTCCGCCCATCCGGGTGAGCGACGCGGACCGACCCGCCGCCAACCGACGTCAGAGTCATGCCTGGCTCGGACGTCAGTCCGGCCTGCCCCGCCCAACGCATCACAGCCTTGGACCGCGAACCGATATAGGGAGCCGGAGCCAGCGTCGCCTTGGGGTCGAGCAGCCGAACGTCATGACCCGCCCGCGCCAAGTCCAGTGCGAGCTCGATCCCTTCGCCCGCACCCCAGATGACAATGGGGCCTGCGGGCAGGACCGACCTGTCTTTGAGAACGTCATCGATCAGGAGCGCGAACCCGCCCTCCAGGGCTTCGTCGAGACCTTCAGCTTGCACTTGCATGGGTCGAGCCCCGGTCGCGATCACGACCACGTCGGGTCTTTCGGCAATCAGTTGTTCGGCATCGACGTCCTGGCCCAGCCGGACCTCGACGCTGCTCTTTGCGATCATGGTGCGGTGCCACTCGGGCTGGTAGGCGATCTGCTCCATGTTGGGCAGATGAGGATAGTTGCCGGCCCAGTTCATCACGCCGCCAAGCTTGTCGGATTTCTCGAACAGGATCACGTCATGACCGATCGCGTCAGCGACGATCGCGTATTCCATACCGCCCGATCCACCACCGACAATCGCGACCTTTCGCGGCCTGTGGGTGGGCGTGATCCTGTATTCCCGATCGCGTCCAAAGTTCGCGTTCTGGGCCGAACCGGCCCACCCCTTGTTGAAGATGTTGCCCTGAAGGAGCGAAGCACCTGTGCGGGTCGACCTCCGAATATCCTCCTCGCGCCCCTCGGCGATCTTGCGGGGAAAATCCGGATCGTCGAGCGACTGGCGGCAGGAGGCGAACAGATCGGCGGCGCCCGGCCGGATCATCGTGCGCATCTGGTCGGGCGTATTGATGTTGCACGACCCCATCAGGGGCATATCGATGCCCTTGGCCTGAAGGCCGGCTCGGAGCTTTTCGACGCTGGGAAGCGTAACAAGATTGGGGGTGTAGAAGCCCCCCCCGATCATCTCGCCCGAACTCAATTCCGGGTTGCGGTCCTTGGCCGGCAACATCGAGCCAAAGGTCGCATCGATCCCCTCAACGCCGAGGGCGTGGAGACGGGGCGCATAGTGCTCGACAAAATAATCGATGTCGTAGCCGCCCTCGTAGTTCTCGTCGCAGCACATGCGCGGGAACTGGGGGAAATCCTTGCCGCAGAGTTCCTGGGTCCGCTCGATGATCTGCTCGCAGAACAGGAAATGGTCCGAATACTCGTCGTTTCGTCCGTTGTTGGCCAGCAGCGATAGCGTCACGTGCGGCAAGGATCCGTGGCAGAAATGGTATGAGATGTAGTCGTATCCGGCCTCGCGAGCCCGACGGGCGGCCTGGGCGAAATCCTCGACCAGGCTGCGATAGACCTCGGTGGGAACCACGCCCGGCTCCCGGTTCCCAATCGCATAGGCCGCTGTCGGCCCCCAGGCCACGGTGCCCGGGATCCAGCCCTTGCCGGGATCGATAGGGAAGGATGCGCCGACGCCGGGGATCAGGCCACCGTAGAACAGCTGGATACCGGCAAGCGCACCATTATTGTGGATCACCTCAACCAGGTCGCGCTGTCCGATGATGTAGGTGTCGTCATACAGCCCCAGCATCCGTTCGTTGATCAGCCCGTCATGGCGAACGCATGTGGCACCGACGCAAACCGCGCCGAACCCGCCTGCCCCGAAGCTTTCATAAGCGCCGGTGATCTTTCCGGTGACGTGTCCGGTCGGATCCGACATGTTCATGGTCGTCGGTGCATGGACCATACGGTTCTTGAACTTCAGGTTCTTGGTCTGGAAAGGCTGAAGCAGCGGATCGTTGATCATGGCGTATCCTGGGTGCGAGGGCGCTAGGGGAGATGCGCGCGTCCAAGGTCCTTCGAGAGCTCGGCCTGACCGCGAGTCTCAGGTGACAAGGACCTAAAAACCGGCCGACGGACCGCACTGGACCTTTATTGCGGGCCTGCGAGTGACGGCAACGACCGCGCCGCGATTACCGCCCGTACGATGCCTTGCCACCGCTGCGGCCGATATCGGAGCCGGGTCTGATCGGGCGTGATACCTGTACGGGCCCTGATGGACGATCGGCGGTCGCGGGGATGGAAGACGCTTATGCAGGCGGACCGAACTCACAGCAGGAGTTGCGCATGAACCCGATACGCAGGGCGCTGGAGAACGAGGCGGCCACTCTCGGCACGTGGTACGGCATCCGGTGCAACCTTATTGCAGAGCGTTGCGGTGCGATCGGCTTCGACTGGGTCATCGTCGATCTTCAGCACGGTACGGCAAGTTGGGACGGTCTGTTGTCCCTGCTCCAGTCGCTGCAGCTGGGAGGAACCCATTCGCTCGTTCGCGTCACGGGGCATGATCCTGCGGAAATCGGGCGGGCATTGGATATCGGCGCGATCGGCGTCGTGGTGCCGATGGTGTCCACTGCAGACCAGGCGAAGTTTGTGGCGGACGCCACCCGGTTTCCTCCGCATGGCACGCGATCGATTGGGGCGGCGCGAAATACTCTGGGCGGCGACCCGCTGAGCCAGGATCCGTTTTGCATGGTGATGATCGAAACGGTCGAGGGGATGCAGAACCTGGAGGCCATTGTCGCAACGCCGGGCGTGGACGGAGTCCTGCTGGGCGGGGCCGACCTGGCCGTCAGCATGGGGCTGCCCAAAGAACAAATCTATGCCTCCTCGCCGCCTCCGCCGGTGGTGGAAGCGATGGAAAAGATCGTGGAGGCCTGCCGCAAGCACGGCAAGGTCGCCGGTAATGCGGCGATGGATGCGTCCGAAGTCGAGGAACTGCTGGCCCGCGGCATCCGGTTCATTCCGGTCTCGGCGGCTGGCCTGTTCCTGATCAGTGGGGCCAAACGCGCCCTGGCGGATTGCCGCACGATCGTCACCGCCTTCACGGGCTGAACGACTCTCAACCCCTTTCGCGAACAGGCCGCCCAGATGATCTTTGAACAAGCCACGATTCAGGTCGCGCCCGAAAAAGCAGTGGCGTTCGAGGCCGCCATCGCAGCGACCGCGCCGCTTTTCCGCAGAGCTCAGGGCTGCACCAGCCTGGCGCTTGAGCGGATGGTCGAGACGCCCGGCCGCTATGTACTCAGGATCGGATGGAACACGGTCGAGGACCACACCGAGATCTTCACCAAATCCGCAGATTTCGCAGAGTTCGTGGCGATGGCTGGACCGTTCATGACCGAGACGCCCTCGGTCATCCATGTCGTGCCAACGTCGCTGTTCTAGGCCAGCGGGCGGCTTTTGATGGCCGCCCGCAGATCTGGACTTCAGCCGAGGCATTCTGCGATGAACCGCCGGACTTCCTCGTCGATCGCCAGGCCTTCTGGTGCCCCGGGGAAGCCAGTGTGCGGGCCGGCTTCGGTGACGTGCAGTTCCGCCGACACGCCCGCAGCCCGCAGGGCGCGGTGCATCCGAACCGTATTCGAGAGGTAGAGGTCGCGCGTGCCTGTCGTCAGGATGGTCCGAGGCCACCCCTTGGTCAGATCGCCGAACAATGGCGACAGATAAGGATGGTTCAGGTCGTGCCCGTCGGCATAAAGAAGGTTGACCGGCATGAGGCTTCTGAGCCCCGGGTCAACGCCGTTGTTGGTGTGGAAGCTGTCGCCAGATTCCGTCAAATCGATCTCGGGTGTCGCCAGAACCAGACCGGCCGGCAGGGGCAGACCTTCGTCCCGGGCTCTCAGGATCAAAGCGGCAGCCAGGTTGCCGCCGGCCGATCCTCCACTGACGATGATGTCGGTCGCGGGCACCACACTCAACAGCGCGCGATAGGTTGAGATGCAGTCGTCTAGGGGGGCTGGATAGGGATGGTCCGGCGGCATCCGGTAGTCGACCGCCCAGACCCTGCGTTGGAGGCGCGCTGCGGAACCGATACCCATCATGCGGCACAGCTCCCCGCCGCACATGATCAGCCCGCCCCCATGCAGGTCGAGGACGACGCCCCGACTGTCCGACGCGAGGCCTTGCGGTTGGATATCGTAGACGCGCACACCATCGGCGTCCCGGGTTTCCACCTCAGCCTGAAAATGAGCCATCATGCCGCTCAGGAAGGGCAACACAGCCTCATCGGTCGCCGACACCAGCGCCCGCCAAGCCGCCTTGTCCTCGATCGGCGGATAGGGTGGGCTAGGCATGCCCGGACCCAGATAGGCGCGGGCGATGTCGCTCAGAAAAGCAGGGATGGGAATATCCCGCGCCGGCACATGCTGCATCGGGGGGGTGGCGTCCGTCATGTCCGTCGTCTCCTGCTGACCTTGATTGTGACTGAAGACACCCGGTCAGCCGGGTCGCTTCCTGTGATGTGAAACCCGTGGCCGCTCCTTCGCCCGTTGCCGAATGGCCGGACTATCGACCTACCAAACCCGAGCATTACGAGAACCATCAAGCTAACAGGTGAAAGCTTGAAGTGAAATGTCAAACGCGGTCGGTGCCTTTGCCCCGGGCGACGTAGGTGGAAGAAATCCTTGCTCAACGGCGTCCTCCAGATCGAGTGGAAGGTCGAGGTCGAGAGCGAGGCCAGGTCGGCGCACGATCGCCGCGCTCGGCATTAGGCTCCTATGAAGCGCCAGACTGTCGGGACCGAAGGCGAACCTTAGGTTGCCGGCTTCGCGTGCGGCCAAGGCGTTGGTCCCGCGTGACCAACGATCTGGTGCGATGGCGACGCCGCCCTCGCCCATCTCGACCAGGGCTTCCACGTCATCCGGGGCGAGGGTCGGCAGATCTGCGTGGACAACCATCAACCGGCCGGCAATGCCACGGGCAACAGCCGCCAGTTCCGGGTTGAGGCCGCGCCCATGATCGATGCTTAATCGCCCGCGCCAACCCTTCGGGCGCACCGACGAAAGCACGATGACCTCCCTCACCGACGGTGAGGCGGCCAGCGCAGCCAGCACTCGGTGCAGCATGCGATCCGCGAGTTCGTCTCGCGCATCCTCGCTCAACACCGGACTCAGCCGGGTCTTGCGCCGACCTGCCGCCTTGATCGGCACAAGAGCGGTCCAGGCGGTCATTGCAGCCGGTCCGCCAACGCCAGCGCCGCCCTGGCCACCCGCGCGCGGTCAGCCAGGGTGTGCATTAGGGTGTCGCAGACATCATGGGGCACGCCGAGGTCAAGAACGGCGTCGCGCTCGTCGACCAGCATCGCGTCAACCACATCCCCATAGTGCGCGAGCACGGCTTCGGGCGACACAGCACTCCCGAGTTCTCGCATGAGCTTGGCCGTTGGCCCCTTGACGGCATTACCGTCGACGACGGGCGACACCACCACCACGGGTGCCCGCGCTGAATGGAGGGCGTCTCGGATGCCCGGAACCGCCAGAATCGGGTCAATGCTCAGATAGGGGTTGGACGGCGCGATCAGAATGGCCTGCACGTCTTCGGCCAGGATCGTGGAGATAACATCGGGCCCGGGCCGGGCGGCAGCCGCGCCCTGAAAACTGATGCGACGGACGACAGGAAGACACCGCTGCTCGACGAAATAGGTCTGAAAGGCCAGGTCGCCCTCCTCGGTATCGAGATGAGTCGATACCGGCTGATCGCTCATGGGCAGGATGCGCGCGCCGATGCCCCAGGCGCTTGCGAAATCGGCCGTGATCGTCGTCAGGGTGTCTCCTGCCGCCAGCCGAGCCGACCGCAGAACATGAAGCGCCAGGTCGCCGTCCCCCAGGGCAAACCAGTCCTCGCCCCCCAACAGTCTAAGGGCGTCCATGAAGGCCCAGGTTTCGCCCTCGCGTCCCCACCCCTGAGCTGCATTGGCCTGTCCACTGAGGGTGTACAGCAGGGTGTCGATATCGGGTGAGACCCACAGGCCGAGGTGGCGAAAATCGTCGCCCGTGTTGACGATGGCGGTGATGCTGGAGGGTTCCACGACCTGCTGAAGTCCGAGCACCAGCTTGGCGCCGCCGACCCCGCCGGTCAGGACAAGGGTGCGCCCGCTCACCGAAACAGGTCCTGTTCAGCAGGCCGGACAAGTGCAGTCGCCGGAAAGCTCTGGCCGCTCCATCGATAGCCCCTGACAAGGGCCGCAGGAATGCCCTCGTCGCCCTCGCCGCACACCAGTCCGGCCGCCGTTGCGATCATGTCGCCCAAGGCGATCTGGGTCACCTCCAGTGTGCGTCCGTCACGATCCGGTTCCCCACGCTTGTCCAGCAGCGCCGGAAGTCCGCTTGCCCCGATGGCGACATTGACGACGCCATGTCGCCAAGGCCTGCCAAAACTGTCGGAGATGACGATGGCCGGAGCGACGCCAAAATGTTTCGCCATGGCTGTTCTCAAACGATCCGCTGACTGGTCAGGATCGAGGGGCAGGAGCAGAACCTGATCGGCCATGGCGTTCCCGAGATTGGATTGGTCTATCCCGGCATTGGCCATCACCAATCCCAGGCGGTGACGAGTAATCAAAACGTGGGGAACGGCGCGAACCACCGAGTCCGACTCGCCGAGGACCATTTCGACAAGCCGCGCATCCTTTCGCGTGATGTCGGCCAGACGACGCGCTTCATCTCCCGGCCGAACGGTCACAAGATCGACAAGGCGGCCCTCGGCCTTGGACACGATCTTGGAGGTTACGACGAGGATGTCGTGGCCTGTCACCGTCAGGCCCGCCTCATCCAGGGCGGCGACGAGCAGGTCTTCGAGGATGTCGCCCGGCCGGACTTCCCCGATTCCGACAAGCGGATGGATCTCGACGGACCGCGCGCCCATGCTCAGTCGGCCGGCTCGGTCAGGGTTCCCGTGATCTGCAACCCGGCGCCGTCGACCGCATAGGTCTTGTTGATGAAGATGAGCAGCGAGGTCATGGCCTCGGCGGCGGCCGAGTTCACCAGGGCCCCGCCATGTAACCCCCGCAGGGCGCAGTCGCGGACCAGACCGATCACCTTTGTGCGCGCCGCCTTGTCGTCACCGAACACCAGAACGTCGCAGGCGACATCCTCATCCTTGATCAGCTTGTGGGCCGCCACATTGTGGAAGGCGGAGACAACCGTCACGCCATCCCCGAGGATCCCCTGAGCCCGCACGGCGGCGCTCCCCTCAGGCGGCAGTTGGACGCGCATGACCTTTGGCGGGACCAAGGGCACCGTGGTGTCGACGACGATCTTGCCGGTCAGATGAGGCGCGATCTGGCGCAGCGTATCGCCCTGGGCGGCGAAGGGGACCGTGACGATCACGATGTCGGCAGCGGCGGCGGCGTCTTCGTTGGCAAGGCCGGTGATTCCGAACCCGAGGGTTTCAGCGGCCGATGCAGCGCTTTCCAGCGTCCGCGACCCCACGATGACCGTCCGGCCGGCCTTTGCGAGTCGTCGGGCAATGGCGGAACCAAGAGCCCCCGTTCCACCGATGACTGCGATTGTGCCGATATCTGTCTCGCTCACGTCAAGCTCCTGTTGTGAGGGGCGCGCGGCTGGCGACGCTCCCGTAGGTCGTGGTGCGCTGAACCAGGGGCCGACCGGCCCTGATAGCCAACGCATGCATCTGTTCGGCACCGCAAAGCTGGCCGTGCCGGCCGCCGGCGGCCCGGGTTATCGATTCATCCATCAGCGTCCCGCCGAGATCGTTGGCACCGGCTCGCAAGGCCGCAACCACGCCATCCGGCCCCATCTTCACCCAGCTGGCCTGGATGTTCGGAATGAAGGAATGCAGCACCAACCGGGCGACCGCGTGCATCAGCAGGGCCTCGCGGAAACTGGGGCCCGAACGAGAGCCGCCCTTGCGCCACATGGGCGCTTCCATATGCACGAACGGCAAAGGCACGAACTCGGTGAATCCACCCGTCTGCTCCTGCAGATCGCGGATGGCCAACAGATGCTTCGCCCAGTGATGATAGCTGTCGACATGGCCGAACATGATGGTGGCGGTCGAGCGCAGGCCCACCTCGTGGGCGGCCCGCATTACGTCCAGCCACTCCTGGGTGTTGACCTTGTCCGGACAGATGAGCGCGCGAACCTCATCGTCGAGGATCTCGGCGGCGGTGCCCGGCAAGGTCGAGAGACCGGCCTCTTTCAGCCAGGCGAGATAGGCGTCCAGAGGCATGCCGAGGCTGCTGGCCCCGTGGCTGATCTCCAGCGGCGAGAAGGCGTGGATATGCACATCGGGGGCGGCGGTGCGAACGGCGCCCAGAAGTCGGTGGTAGGTGTACCCGTCAAATTTCGGGTGAATGCCGCCCTGCATGCACACCTCGGTAGCGCCACGGGCGACCGCCTCTGCCGCGCGCTGCCCGACCTCGGCATCCTCGACCAGATAGGCCGGCCCTCGCAGGTCCCGTGTGCCGCCCTTGGAGAAGGCACAGAAGGTGCAGCGGTACAGGCAGATGTTGGTGTAGTTGATGTTGCGGTTGACCACATAGGTGATCGCATCGCCCGACGCCTGACGACGAAGCTCGTCCGCTGCGGCGCACAGGCGCGCAACGTCAGGTCCATCGGCCAGAAACAGCGTTGTGATGTCGGACACGTCGAGCCGTTCGCCGACTGATGCCCGCGCAATGAGTTCGTCGATCCGCCTTGACGACGTCGTGATGCCTGTCTGCAGGATCGAGGGCGCAGGCTCGACGCCTCCCGCGCGCCAGGCTTCGACCAACGGTAGTCCTCGGGCATCCACGGCGCGGCGGACGCCGGTGGCCAGTTTCGGATCCAGCCAATGGCCCGCCTCAAGGGCAAACTTGGGCGCAACGGCGAGACGTTCGACCAGGACCCGTCCGGCAGAGGCCGTGACCTTGGCGAGGGCATCCAGGTGCGGCCAGGGCGCTTCAGGATTGACGTGATCAGGCGTGACGGGCGACACCCCGCCCCAGTCGTTGACCCCGGCCGCGAGCAGTTGCGGCAGAGCGTCGGACTGCAGGTTGGGCGGAGCCTGGATCGTCATCTCTCCGCCCAGGATCAACCGGGCCGCCGCGACCGTCCAAAGGTGATCGCCGAGCGAGGGCTCGGGATGATCCGCCATTTTCGTACCGGGCTTGGCCCGGAAATTCTGGACGATGACTTCCTGGATATGACCGTAACGCAGATGCAGATCGCGGATCGCGACCAGGGTCTCGATCCGCTCGGCCCGGGTTTCGCCGATGCCGATCAGCAACCCGGTGGTGAACGGCACGGCCGCACGGCCCGCCGCCTCGATCGAAGCGAGGCGATTGCCCGGCGCCTTGTCGGGCGATCCAAAATGGGGGCCACCGCGCTGACCCAAGCGTTCTGACGTGGACTCCAGCATCAGGCCCATGGACGCCGCGACCGGCCGAAGCGCGGCAAAGTCTGCATCGCTCATCAGGCCCGGATTGAGATGAGGCAACAGCCCTGTCTCGTCGAGGACCAGTTGAGCCACTTCGCGCAGATAGGAGAGCGTCGTCTCGTGACCAAGGGCTTCCAGCGCCTTGCGAGCGGCCGGATGGCGGGCCTCGGGGACATCGCCGAGCGTGAACAGAGCTTCGCGGCAGCCGGCCTTGGCTCCCGCCCGCGCAATCGTCAGCACGGCTTCACGATCCAGATAGGCGCTCTCGACGTGGCTCGGCGTCGTGGCGAAAGTGCAGTAGTGACAGACGTCTCGGCAGAGACGTGTGAGCGGGATGAACACTTTGCGCGAATAGGTGACCATGCTTCCGTGATGCGCCAGCGTCAGGGCCTCGGCGTCGCGGACCAGGCTGTGCAGCGGTGTGGCCTCCAACACTGCAGCGATCGCCCCGGCGGACAGGTCTGACGCGAAGCCCGACATTCACATGCTCCGCTGGCGCAACGAGAAGACTGTCGTCACCACTCTTCTCCGGGCGACGCCGCTGTATCGGACCGGCTGGACGGGAATAGGCGACCGACGATCTCCTCGCCGAACCACTGCACGTGTTCAATATAGGCCTGTCGGCTCGGGTGTGGGGGCTCGACCATGGCCCAGGTTACGCCCACGGATGCGAGCTCGCCGATGTCATCGATATATTTCTGGATTCCGTCCTTCGCGCCGAACACCAGCTTCTCTTGCGGTCCGATGCAGATATCGAACTGCCCCGCCTTGTTCTGGGCGGCCCTCATCTCCTGGAGATCCGAAATCTTGCCACTCAGTTGCTCGACCGAATGGATGCCGGACTCCTGATTGAGGGAAGTCATGCCGGGCGCGGCAAAGAACGGCGACCAGCCGTCCCCCCATTTGGCAGCGCGCTCCACGGCCTTGTCGCTGCCGCCGCCGATCCAGACGGGCGGCTGGGTGTCGGGCGTGGGCCGGGGCTCGTTGCCTCGGGCAATGAAGTTGCGGCCTTCCTTGACCACGGCGCCCCCGGCCCATGCCAGACGCAGGACTTCGAGGCCTTCGTCGAAAATCGCGCCGCGCTTGTGAAAGTCCACGCCCAGGGCCTCGAACTCGATCTTCTGGTAACCGGCTCCCAGGCCGAGGATCAGCCGACCACCCGACAGAACCTGCAAGGTGGCGGCGGCCTTCGCCGTCAGGAATGGATTTCGGTACGGCATGACCAAGATGTTGGTGTGGAACTTCAACCGCGTCGTCATCGCCGCAAGGAAGCCGAATGTCGTGAACGGATCGACCGCGTCATGGCCATTGGCGTGCAGCCACTCCGCTGAAGGGGCCGGATGGTCGGTGAGGTAGCAGGCGTCGACCTTCGCCGCTTCAAGCGCGACCGCCATCTCGCGCATCGCCTCTATGGTCTGAAATTCGCCGGGCGTGATATCGCCGACGGGGATGGCCATGGTGAACTTCATGTCGGTGCTCCTGTCGTCCGGTGGCCGGACGTCGATGCTAGGTCGATGGTCTCAAGCAGTCGGCTCAGCCGAACCGCGCGTTCAAAGTCGGGGACTGTTCGCTGTCCGGCGCGGATGTCCGAGGCCAGGCGCGCATAGCTCTCAGCTAGGTTCGCCGGCGGCCCGGTCAGGTCTGTAGTCGCAACGACCGGCGGCGGATCGTTCACGCTGGTCTCCAGCGTCAGAACGCCCCCCTGGAACCCACCGACGAAATCCCCGGTGATGCGAATCCATCCCGCGTCGCCGTCCAACTCCAGCCGGAAGGGCTTTCCGGTGACGCCCCCCGCGACTTCGAGGGTCGACACACAGCCCCCGGCATGACGCCCCAGGACCATCATGTGATCGGCGCAGGTCCGCTCGACAGCCCCCTCCCCGACCACATCGATTTGACTGTGTAGTATGCTGTTGCGCGCATCCACCTCGACGAACGCACCGACGAGCGCCTCCATCACTGCCAGGGTGTGACCGCCCGCGATGGTCTCCAGGGTTGCGCCGTTTCGCTTGTCCTGAAGATAGGCGTAGTGCGGCGGTGCTTGAGTGCCCCATCCGGCCGTGGGGGAATACACCCTCATCGCCAGCGGACGCCCGACGGAGCCGCTCTGTACAAGATCAATCGCCGCGCGCACCGCAGGAGACGAGAGGCCCTGTAGGCCGATCATCACATGGCTCCCTGGACCGACTGCTGCGGCCATCTCCTGCGCCTCTGCAAGGTCGCAACCCAGAGGCCATTCACAATAGACGTGCTTGCCTGCCGCCAGGGCCGCGAGGACGACGGCGCGATGTTCGGGCACCTTGACCACCACGCAAACCAGATCGATCGAGGGGCTGCGGGCCAGTTCGAGTGAATCCCCAAAGGCTGCCTCGGCCCCGTAGGCTTCGCGCGCTTCCTCGGCCAAGACCTGAGTCCGGGCCGAGACGGCCGATAGGACAAAATCCCCCAAGAGTTCTCGGAGCGCGGGGATGTGAGCGTCACGCGCCCAGCCCCGCTTCGCGTTGGCCCCCACTATTCCGACACGGATCGGCGGTTGTGCACTCATTGCCCCGGGCCCTCCTTCAGGCGGCCGAGCAATCGGGAGGCGGCAGGATCGCCATCCAGCATGTTGTTCTGGCGATGGACAATCTTCCACGCGCCGTCCGATTGCCGAGCGAGCTCAAGGCGCGACGCGCTCAGCCGACCGATGAAGAAGCCGTCGTCGCCGTGCCTGGCCACCATCGTGTGACAGGTGGCGATCGCCTTGTCGCCCTCCACCAGGACATGCGGCACGGTCGACATATGCGCGCAGCCGGCGCCGACATAGGCGAGGTGGCCCGGATCACGCGTGATGGCCTCGATGGTCTCCCGCCCCTTCATCTCCCCGATGTCGCCGACAGCGTAGACGCCGTCATCCGTGTAGCAGGCCCCGACAGCTGCGGCATTCAGACCGTCGACCGCATACCCATAGCCATTGACCACCTGATAGATGGCAAGCTGGTCCTCGAGCTTCTGCAGCCGGGCTTCTAGCGTCGAATGTTCACTCGTCATGACGTTTGCCCTCAGCCCACCATGACGCCACCGGCGTCACAGTTGATGGATTGTCCGGTGATGGTTCGGCTTTCGTCGCTGGCCAGGAAAAGGGCCAGGTTGCCGATGTCTTCCGGCTGGGAAATCGTGCGCAACGGCACCTCGGAAAGGGCCTTGGTTTTCCAGTCCTCGAAACTGATGCCCTGTTCTGCCGCCATCCGGACGCCCCAGTTTTTCCAGAGGTCGGTCTCGATCCCCCCGGGGACCAGGCAGTTGCAGCGGATTCCGAACTCGCCGGCCTCGGTCGCAATCACCTTCGTAAGCGCGCGCAGGGCCGCCTTGGCCGTAACGTAGTGGGACTTGCGCGGCATCCCGGTCCAACCGGCCGTCGATGAGAAATTTATGATGGACCCGGTCCGCCGCTCCAACATCGAGCGCTGCAAGACCTCGCGCGCACACAGCATGGGGCCAGTGAGGGCGACGCTGATCACAGCGTTCCAGTTCTCGAGCGTCTGTTCCCAGACAAACTTGTCCTGCCCGGGAATGACGGCGTTGTTGAGCAGGATATCGACCTGTCCGAACGCATCGAGCGCCCGGTCGACCATGATGCGGATATCGTCCTCGTTGGTGATGTCGGCCCGCACGCCGATCGCGCCCTCACCCGCCTCTTTTGCGGCCGCGAGCACCTCGGCTTCACGTCGTGCCACCAGGACGACCTTGGCGCCCTCGTTCACGAACTGCCTGGCCATGACGGCGCCCGTACCCTTGCTGGCGCCCGTGATGATCGCGACCTTGCCAGAGAGGCGGCCCAAGCGTCCTGTCATCGATCTCTCCCGGGTCCTGCCCAACCGCATCACGGGGCTACGCGGCCCTCTTAGCTAACAGGTGTTAGCTCGGATGCTAGAGGAATGCAATGCAGGCGGTCCATTCCGTCAGTCAGCGAACAGCCGGCCAAGGGTCTCGCGTATGAAACCCTCGACCAAGGGGGCAGAGTTGCCCGGTCGCGCCGGGGCCAAATGGGCCAAAGCGATACGGCCATGCGCCAGCGAGATCGTCAGGATGGCGGACGAGGCGGTATCCGCCGTGGGGAGCTTGCCGCCCAAAAGCGCGTGACTTTCGATGGTCTCGAAGACCGGACGGTAGGCGGGTCTTACTGGCCCGTCGACGTCGGTATCGCCGGAGAGCTGGGTGGCGAACAGCAGCTGATATCGAGAAGGCCGCTGCATCGCATACCGGACATAGGCGCCGAGTTGTTCCTGCAAGCGCGAAAGCGGCGGCTCCTCCTGGACCTGTTCGGCGGCTGCAGACATTTCCAGGCCAAGCTGCCGCCAGCATTCGCGCTCCACCTCGCTCAACATGGCCGAAGCGTCATCGAACTGCCGATAGAGCGAAGGAGCCGCTACGCCGGCCTCCTTGGCGACGGTGCGAAGACTGAGCTGGCTCCCCGGAGATCGATCCAGAATCCGCATGGCGGCCTCGACCACCTCCTGCCTCAGGCGACCCCCTTCACCGCGAAGATTCCGCTGTCGCTTGAGCCCTGCTTCGGTCATTGATCGTGGTCTTCGGCCCAACTGCGGCCCTTTGGCCACCGAATACATCCTGCGTCGCCATCGATTCCAACACCAGTCCGGTTGTTCCCTCTCCGCCTGAGGCCCTAAAAGCCGATGTCGACGATCGGGTGTTCAAAGCCATCGTTGGTGAGGTGCTGGGCCTTGGCGAGTTTCGCGGGATCCAGTTCGGCCAGATAGCCGTCAATCAGACGATTGTAGTTGCTGATGAGCCCCTCGGCCTCCTTTGACAGCCGCATGTAGTCGAAGCCGACGGCATGAAGGCCGCGCTGCTGACGCGGGAGATTTTCGTAATCCTGACGGGGGATCTCCGGGAAATCAGGGCTGTCGTAGGGAAGTACGATCGGGGCCTTTACCGGTTCACGCGCAGGATCGTCCGGCAGGAAGGCCAGAGACCAGATTTCGAAGAGGCAGGTCTCCGGGGTCAGCGGACGGATGCGATAGGCCGACATCGAACCGTAGAAGGGCAGAAGGAAATAGTGGGGGAACAGAAACTCGACCGTCCGGTGAGGGTTGGCGATGTCGGCGGCGTTAAGGTCCGGGATGGGCAGGCCGTTCGCTACACCCTGCTGATGGATCTCGGTCTTCAGGCGATCGAGGAAGACCCCATAGGCCGCCATGGGATCCTCAGGCAGTTCCATGTCCGCAAGGCTCTCGGCGATCTTGACCTCACTCGAATGGACCATGCCCGCCATCCCGCTGCTCAACCGCGCGAGGAAGCGCGTGAACAGGTCGATATGTCCGCGGGAATCCAGGTCTTTCTGAATGAGCGTCGGGCCGTCCGCATCAGGTCCATACGGATTGAACGCCGACAGATCCTGCAGCTGCGGATGGGTCTTCATCGTGTGGTAACCTTCCATGAAGGCCTCCATGGCGAGCTTCCAGTTGGTGGGAAGCTCGGTCGCGTACCACCATTCCATCCTCAACCCTTCGGGATTGCGGATGCCCAGGCGCTCGGCCACCGGCCCGAGTGAATCGAGCAGTGACGGCGCGTCGTCGTCGAAATTGATGAAGGCGTGGCCGCCCCAGGTCTCCAGGCGACAGGGGACCAGGCTGAGCTCGGCCTTGTCCAGCAATTCCTCGGAAAAGATCTGCTTGCCGAAGACGAAGGTGTTCTCGCCTTCCATGTTCCAGCGCCAGCCATGGAAGGGGCATACGAAGCCCTTGGTCTTGCAGTTGCCCGCGCCCTCGACCAACGTGAGACCACGATGCCGACACGCATTGTGGAACGCCTTAACCCCGGTCTTGGTGCGGACCACGATGACCGATCGGTCGAGTATCTTGTATTCGACATAGTCCCCGACCTCAGCCACCTCCTCGAGCCGGCAGGCCACCTGCCAGACGTGCGGCCAGAGCTTTTCACGCTCGAGATCGAAGAAGGCCTGATCGTAGTATCGCCGGGACGGAATCTTCTCCTGATCAACGACACGCAGCGGCACTTCAGCCAGCAGAGTCTCGTCATCGGAGATCGTCGTTGAGCGGTTCAGGTCCAGGGTCATAGCCATGACGGATCCCTAAAATGAGCTGGCGTCGGTGCAATCTGCGCGAGGCCGAGGCGTTACCTCGGTGGTCACAGTAGCGAACCCAACTGCACCTGTCCCCGCTTGCCACGAAAGCTAACAGGTGTAATCATACAATGACACGGGGGCGATGTATTGCAAATTTCCGTCCTGGAAAAGCTGAAGGCGCTAGAGGCGATCCATCTCCTGAAGGCCCGGCGCGATCGCGCGGCCGACACCAAGGATTGGGCTCTGTACGAGTCCCTTCACGCCGTCGACCACCATTCCTACAACGGCGACTATCCCGCTTGGACCACGGCTGCGGAAATGATCGCCAACGTCCGCGAGATCATGAAAAACCTGACTACGCTTCACCATTCCCACACACCGGAAATCACCTTCGAGTCCGCGAGTAGGGCTAGAGGGATCTGGGCGATGAAAGGTCTCTCCCTCTGGAAGCAGGGCGAAACTGATCACTGGTTTCTCGCCTTCGGCCACTATTTCGAGACCTATGAGAAGCGTGCTGGCGAATGGCTATTCACTAGCCGGTTGCTGAAGTATCTCCACACGGCGTCGTCACCAGGCGCGGACTTTCCGCCCCGTCCGATGGTCGAAACATGACTGCCGCAAAGCAGACAAGCGAACGGTGGGGCGCGCGGCAAGGACGGTCATCATGACAGAGATGACCGACATCGAACGGCTGTTGGCGATCGAAGACATCAAGCTGCTGAAGGCCCGGCGCGATCGTGCGGTCGACACCAAGGACTGGGGCACCTACCTGTCCCTTCACGCCCCTGATCATCAGTCGCACAACGACGGATTTCCATCATGGACGTCCGCTGACGAGATGATCGCAAACGTGAAACGCATCCTCGACCACACGAGGATCACCGTCCACCACTCTCACACGCCGGAAATCACCTTTGACGGATCGACCGTCGCGAAAGGCATCTGGGCGATGGAGGACAACATCTTCTGGAAGCAGGACGGCGAAGACCACTGGCTCCATGGCTTCGGCTTCTATCACGAGACCTATGAAAAACGTGATGGTCAGTGGGTGTTCACCCGCCGCCGGTTGCAGCGGACGCAGGTGCGGACTTCGCCGGGTGGCGTCCTGGACCCAACGGCACTGACCACGGACGTACCCGCACGTCCCGAGTGACAGCGCATCACGCCCCCTTACCCAAGCAGATTGAAACCCGGTCATGATCCTTCACGGCACGCCATCCGAACAGCTTCCCGACGTGCTCGGCACCGGCGAGACCGCCGTCCGGTTCGTCTTCTTCTCGTTGTCGGCCAGACACCCAGACGGCCGCGATGCGGAGTACATCGCCTGGCACTCGCTGGATCACCGGCCCGAGCAGTACCGGCTTCCGCAAATACGCAACGCCTTGCGCCTGGTCTCGACGCCGGCCTGTCGCGCGGCTCGCGCTGCCAGTGCAGAGCCTTACGACGCAGCTGACCATGTGATGACCTATATGTTCACCGACGAGGGTGGCATTCCTGGATTCAACGTTCTGGGTAATGCCTTGAACGAAGGGGGACGGATGCCGATCCGCCTTCCCAGCGTCGGCTTCATGACCTCTGAACTCGTCGGCAAGGTTGCGGCCGCCAGGGCGGTGGCCGGCGCGGACGTCATCCCCTGGAGACCGGCGCTCGGTGTCTATCTGATTATCGAGCGCGGCCAGGCCTCTCCTGCTTCGCTCGTCGATATCCCCGGCGTCGCGGGCGTCTGGTGGTTCGACGGACTGGAGGCACCCGCGCCATACAACTCCGACGCACGAGGGCTTCGCATCACCTACTGCTTCCTCGACGCCGACCCTGTTGCAACTGGCGAGGCCTTGAGGGCCAAAGTGACGGAGCGCTGGTCCAGTGGTGAGGTGGAGCCCTTGCTGGCGGCCCCCTTCTTCGTCATCGTCCCCTTCGAGTGGGATCGCTACCTTCCCGCCTGAACCAACCTGACGGATTCAGGAGTTCGACCGGGGCCCCAGAAATCGCCCCCCCGATGCGCAAGAGAATCCCTCCCGGTGCCGAACCATGTAATGTAGTGTGCGAAGCGAGGCGCAAATCGGGCCTCAGAATAAATACAATGCCTGTGAGGCATTGATTAAAAAACGCCAACTTCAAAAGTCATCGAGGGAGAGACGCATGACGAACCAGAGGCAAGACACGAGAACGCGCACAGGATTGATGATCGGCACCGCCCTGGTGACGAGTATGATCCTCGTCGGCGCAGCCCAGGCGCAGACCGCGCCTGATCCGCAACTTTCCGAACGGTCGGATCAGGTCGACGACATCATCGTCACCGCCCAGAAGCGCGAGCAGCGGCTTCAGGACGTGCCGATCGCCGTAACGGCGATCACCTCCGAAGCGCTGGAAGCCAACCGGATCACCAATGTGACCGACCTCAGCGGTCTTGCCCCCAACGTTACGGTTCGCCCTGCGGCCGGTGGCTCGCAGACCCCCGCATTCTCGATGCGCGGCGCCGTCAGCTACGGCGTGGTTCCCGGCTCGGACAAGGCGGTCTCGATCTATCTGGACGGCGTCTATATCGGCAATCCGAAGGGTTCGATTTTCGACGTGCCGGATGTGTCGCGCATCGAGGTGCTGCGCGGTCCCCAGGGCACGCTGTTCGGTCGTAACGCGACGGCGGGTGCCGTCAGCGTTACGACACGCGATCCCGACGGTGTGTTCGGCGTCCGTCAGGAATTCACTATCGGCAACTACGACCAGCGCCGTTCACGGACCAGCATCGACACCCCGACATGGGGCCCGTTCAGCGCCTATTTCAGCTATGTCCACAACGAGCGTAGCGGTGATGCCCGCAACCTCGGAGCTGGCACGGTCTGGGATCGTACCGCTCCGGAATCCGGCCTGGGTCTCCAGACTTCGCCGCAGACCCTCGGCGACAAGGACCAGAACTCGTTCTTCGTGGCGGTGAGGTTCGAGCCGAACGAGCGTTTCAGCACGGTCTACAAGTTCGACCACACCGAGGACAACTATACGCCGGACGCCACGTCCTTCGTTGGGATCAATGCGGCCGCCCCGCTGATCGGGTCGTTCCTGAACGCCCTGCTCACCAGCCAGACGACACCGGTGATCGCAAACACTGCGATGGTCCGTCCGGACGTCGTCAACAACTCTTTCACGGTTCCGGCCGAGCAGCGGAACAGCGGCCACAGCCTGACCAGCACCTTCCAGGTCAACGAAGCGATCACGATCAAGAATATCGCTTCGTACCGTTCGTCCTACCTGAACGCGACCACTCAGCTGGACGGACTGGGCGGCCTGACGTTCACCTCTGCGGCTCTGGTGCCCTATGCCACCTTCGTGGCCTTCTCCCAGAACCCCTCGCTGGCCCTGGCTTCGCCGGCGGTTCAGGGCGCGACCATCGGCGCCTTTGCAGCAGGCCTCGCCCCCCTCGTGGGTTCGCGCTTCCTGGTTGTCGGAGCCAATACCCAGGACGACGGCGATCAGTGGAGTGACGAGCTTCAGGTCAACTTCGACAACGACTTCGTCTCGCTGACGGTCGGCGCACTGTATTACCACCAGGAGGGCCGCTCAGGCAGCCCGCTCGGCCTTCCAGGAACGGCCAGCTTCACGACACTGCCGACGACCGGCCGTATCCCGATCGGCAACCAATCGGTCTCGTACAACGAGGCCACCTCGATCGCCGCCTATGCACAGGGCGACTTTCATCTGACGCCGAAACTGGACATCGTTGCGGGCTATCGGATCACCAAAGACGAGAAGTCGGGCAGCTATGAAGCCGGTGGCGTCTTCACCCCCGCGTCGCCGGGTTCGGTGACGGCCGGAACGTTCACCGGGATCCGGGTCACCCCGTTCGACTATGAAGACACCCAGCCGTCGTACACCATCGGCGCGAACTACAAGCCCAACGACGACATCCTGATCTACGGCAAGTATTCCCGGTCGTTCGTGTCCGGGGGTTCCGTCGGTGGTGTCGGCTTCGAGCCGGAGATCGCAAAGGGATTTGAAGCCGGGCTGAAAGCAGACTTCCTCGATCGCAGCCTGAGAACCAACCTGGCCATCTTCCACGTGGACTACGAGAACCTCCAGGCAGCAGCAGCCGGCCTGAACGTCGGGCGGCCGGACCTGGGCACGCTCGTCATCCAGCAAGGCGATTCCACAGCAAAGGGCGTCGAACTGGAAGTGACCTATGTTCCTACGAACGGTCTGACCCTCAACGGCAGTTTCGGCTACACCGACGTCGAGTTCGGCCCCGTAAACCCGATCCTGCAGGCCTCGGTCGGTGCCGGCCAGTTCCTGCCGACCCTGGTCCCGGATTACACCGCGAACCTTTCGGCCCAGTACGAAACCGCGCCGATCTGGGGCAATGCGTATCTGTTCTTCCGGACCGACGCCGCCTGGCGCTCGGAACAACGCACCTACTCCAATCCAGTGCAAAGCGCGGCCATTCCGGTCTTTGGTTTGATCGACCACTCGGACGCCACCTGGATCGTGAACGCTCGCGCCTCGATCAAGGACATCTCGCTGGGCGGCGGCACGGCTGAGCTCGCCCTGTGGGCCCGCAACCTGACGGACGACGACTCGCCGACCTTCCCGCTGGGATTCTCCAACTTCCTGGTGTCGTCCGCGTTCCAGCGCGCACGGACCTTCGGTCTCGACCTGATCTTCGACTTCTAGACCTGGTATCAAGGCAAGCGACTTAGGAACGGGCGGCCCCAGGGTCGCCCGTTTTCGTGTGCGCCCGGCCGTCACGGAGTCAAGTGGCTGATGGCTACTCGGTGTAGAGTGCCTTCAAACGACGAATGTCGTCAGCATCGACGCCCAGTCTCTGGTCCAGATAGTTTTCGATAGACCCGTAGTCCCGGTCGATCTGCGCGAAGACAGCGCGGAGATAGGCGGCATCCACCCGCATGAACACGGCGGAGACGTCAGGCGGCAGACGACCGGTCCCCGCCTGACGTCGCGCCTGACTCGCATCGGAGGCACCGGCCGGGCTCACTCCCGAGAAATAGCGGTTCGACAGCTCATAGTCGTAGAGGATGGTCTCACGCGGCACGCCCAGGGCGGAGAGGATCATGGCCGTCGCAAGCCCAGTGCGATCCTTTCCCGCCGTGCAGTGGTAGAGGCTCGCGCCGTCGTTCCTCAGTAGCACGTCAAACAGTGCCGCTTGCTGTGGACGCTGCGTGTCGAGGAATGTCGCATACAGATTGACGAACGCAGCGCGCGCGCCGTCGACCGTGGGCGTGCCCTGATACAGACCTGCCATGGCCGAAAGGTCCAGGTCATAGTCTCGCGTGAGGATGGTGGGTGCGCCGGACCCGGCCCAGGCCGTCGGCTCGGCTCGCCGTTCCGATACCGAGCGGAGGTCATGGATGGTGTGGATATTCAGCCCTGCGACAGCGGTAAGATCGGCTGGTGTCAGATGCGATAGCTCGGCCGACCGATAGATCCGACCCCAGGCCACATGGCGTCCGTCCAGGGTGCGGTAACCTCCTATGTCGCGAAAATTCTGGACTCCCGCCAACGGTACCAATCGCGGGGCAAAGATCGCGCTGTCGCCGGCGGGCACCGGCGTTTGTGCGACTGCGAATACAGGGCCCGCCGAGGCCGCCAAGGCGGCAAACGCGAGGGCAAGGACGATCTTTCGGCGGTTCATGGCCAGCCCCTTGTTCATGAGTCGAAATCTACATCCATCGCAGGGACGCCTCTTGGGTCACCGTCGCGACAAGCCGCTTCTGCTGGTCGAAGATCAGCCCGCGCGACAATCCCCTCCCCTCGTCGGCCCAGGGACTCTCCGTGGTGTACAGGAGCCACGCATCGGCGCGCGCCGGGCGATGAAACCAGATGGAATGATTGAGTGATGCCACGGAACGAAGCGTCCGGACGCCCTGATGGCCCATAGCGATCGTGCCCGGCAACCAGTAGTCGGACATGAGCGCCAGCAGAGCCTGATGATCTCGCGGCAGCTCGACATCTTGAGCCGAAGGCATCCGAAACCAGAAATCGCGTCGATGCTCGCCAGTCGACTGGTGCAGCGACCCCGGATCGATCAGGCGCACTTCGATCGGAAAGGGCCTTTGAAAGATGCCTGCCACCTCCGGTGCCAGAAGGTCTGACTGGCTGACGGCCAACTGTTGCAGGTTCGCCAGGCCGGCGGGACCGACCACGTCCGGCGCCGTGACCGTCTGGTGCGATACGCCGGCATCGGGGTCGTGGAATGAACACAACATGCTGAAGATCGGCCGCCCCAGCTGGCTCGCCTCTACGAACCGGGACGCGAAACGCCGACCATCGTGCAGACGCCTGACCTCGAATTCAATCGGGAGATCAATGACGCCGCCGCGCAGAAAGTAGCCACTCAGGCTGGAGGCCGGCCAGTCGGGGGCGGTACGCCCGGCCGCTGCGAGCGCCTGGCCCAGAGCCTGCCCTCCGAACGTCACGCCCGCAAGATTGTCCAGGTTCACCCGCGCGCGAAAGCGGTCCTCTCCAGCGATGTCGAGGCCTAGAAGCTCCGTCGCGGTCGGGGGAGATCTGGAGATGGTTTCACACCTTTGCGGCTCATTGCTTGTGCCGGCGCCGGAAAGGCGTCGCACTGCAATCATCCTTGTCAAACCTCGCCCAGCCGGCCTTTGAGGTCGAGACGAAAGACCGTCAGAGCGCGTTCCTGGGCCGCGGCGCTCGC
Organism: Brevundimonas sp.; assembly: GCF_016463485.1. Classification (GTDB taxonomy): domain Bacteria; phylum Pseudomonadota; class Alphaproteobacteria; order Caulobacterales; family Caulobacteraceae; genus Brevundimonas. The sequence goes on along the minus strand of NZ_JAEMRD010000001.1, from coordinate 112,733 downwards.
CACAATCGCCGCCACGATGTCTCTGTCGGCGTCTGGTCGCCCCGGTGCATGCGCGATAGCTGTGCTGGCATCGAAAGGGGTGTAACGGCGCCTCGTCTCGCGGGCCTTACGGGCGCTTGAAAGGGTAACACCATGCAATTGAGCCTCCCGGCCGACAGCGTTCCCGTGAAGGAGATGTTCGAGAAATTCTTCGCTGCGGAGTCGACCGTGGCGAGGGTCCGCGCCTCAGAGCCGGTCGGGTTCGATCCTGACTTCTGGCGGGAATTGATCAGTCTCGAGCTGCCCTTTATGCGACTGTCCGCTGAAGCCGGTGGTGGTGGCATGAGCTTGTTCGACGCATGCCTCATGCTGGAGCAGGCGGGTCGACGCCTGGCCCCCGCTCCGCTGGCTGAGTCTGTCGTCGCCCTTCGTATTCTTGGGGAAATCGGCGGCGAAACAGCCTCGGAGTGGATCGAGAAGCTGCGTGACGGCGAGACCGTCCTCACATTGGCTCTCAACCAGGTCGAGCCTGGCAAGGCCCAGCTGGTTCCGGGTGCCGCTGTGGCGAGCGGTATCCTCACATTCGATGGCCAGACCCTGGCGATCGAGGTGCCATCCCAGGCCCTTGAAGCCCCTCATACTCTGGGAGGTTCCGGTCTGGCGACCTTCACCCCCGGTTCCGGGGACCGGATCGTGCTCGCCAGCAATGCCGACGCCGGTGCCGTCTGGGCCGCAGGGATCGAGGAATGGAAACTTCTGACCTCCGCGGCCCTGGTCGGCCTGTCCCAGGAGGCGCTGACGATGGCCGCCGCCTACGCCTGCGAGCGGATCGCCTTCGGACAGCCGATCGGCGCCAACCAGGGCATCGCCCATCCTCTGGCCGTCGACGCGATCGACGCGGATGGAGCCCAGTTGTTGCTGTGGTGGACGCTGCGAGGCGTCGCGGATCAAAAGGCTGACGCGGGCGCGTTGATCGCCCTGTCACTCTGGTGGGCGAGCAGGACGGCGAGCAACAGTGTCGCTCATGCGATCCATACGTTCGGTGGTTATGGCCTGACCAACGAATACGATATCCAACTCTACCACCGGCGCGCCAAGTCCTGGAGCCAGGCGTTGGGCGATCCCGAAGCCCAGCTGGAACGTGCCGGCAGAAGGCTGTTTCTTGGCGAAACGACGAGCCTGCCCGATCCCGGCGCGGTCGAAGTCGATTTCGAAACGCCGAACCACAAAAGCCCGCTCGCCGACCAGGCCCGCGAAATCCTGTCGGGATTGCTTGACCCGGATCGCGTGAATTTTGGCGAGCAGAATTTCGAGGCTCACGACTGGGCGGTTCATCGCGCGATGGGCCAGGCAGGTCTGCTCTTCCCCGACTGGCCGGCCCGATGGGGTGGGCATGACGCCGATGCAGACACCACAAGGGCCATCCACGCTGTATCGACGGAGCTCGGTTACGCCGGGCTTTCCCGGGGCGTGACGAGCATGGCCGGCGTCCTCGTTCAGAAGCTGGGCTCGCCCGAGTTGCAGGACGAGGTCCTGCTCCGGATTGCAAAAGGCGAGGCGACGTCCTGCCTGGGGTTCACCGAGCCTTCGGGCGGATCCGATGTCTTCGCCGCCAAGACCCGCGCGGTGCGCGACGGCGACGACTGGGTCATCAACGGCCAGAAGATGTTCACCTCGGGGGCGGACATCTCCAACTATGTCCTCCTGCTGACGCGGACCGACCCGGACGTCCCCAAGCACAAGGGGCTGACCCTGTTCCTGGTCCCGCTGGATCTACCAGGCGTGGAGATCCATCCGGTTCACACCTTCATGGACGAGTTGACCAACGCGACCTTCTACGCCGACGTCCGGACACCCGATCGCTACCGGCTCGGCGAAGTCGGCGGCGGTGTGAAGGCCATGTCCATCGCCCTGACCATGGAACAGGGCGGCAGCTACTATTTCGTTCAGATGCGCGAGATGATCGACGCCGTGACGGCCTGGGCGCGCGAGGAACAGCGCGATGGCTCATGCGTCATCGAACATCCTGCGACCCTGGCGCGGCTGGCCCGCGTTTATGGCGCGGCGTGCATCGCTGAGGGACTGACGGCGCGCGCGTTCTGGACCCGTCTCGCCGGCGAGCAGGACCTGGCCTATGGACCCGCCGCCAAGGTTTTCGGAACCCAGACCTTCATCGACCTGTCGGCCGACCTGCTGGACCTCGCGGCCCCCGGCTCGCTGGTACGAGGCAACTCTGGCCTGGGACTGGTCGAAAAGGGCTATCGCCATTCGACAGCCACGTCGATCTACGGCGGCACCAGTGAGGTCCTGCGAAGCATGGTCGCCGAGCGACGTCTCGGTCTGCCGCGAAGCCGCGCCTAGCCTCGCCCGCCCCCCAGTCTGGAGATCAAGACATGAGCACGTTCGACGAACAGTTCGACTTCGTGGTGGTCGGCAGCGGTGGGGGCTCTATGTGCGCGGCGCTCGTCATGCGGGCGGCGGGAAAATCCGTCCTGATCCTGGAGAAGGCG
>NZ_JAEMRD010000001.1:0-110234 GCF_016463485.1 Brevundimonas sp. | reverse complement strand
CGGCACGACCTCCATTTCAGGCGGCGTGATGTGGATCCCGAACAACCGCTTCATGAAGCGGGACGGAATCCCCGACAGTCTTGAGCAAGCGACCGCCTACCTCGACGCGGTGGTCGGTGATCGCAACGACGCGCCCGGCGCAACGCGCGAGCGCCGCCACAGATACCTGGTTGAAGGTCCGTCTATGATCGACTTCCTGGTCGACCAGGGCATCAAGATGACGCGTATCTCCCGCTGGCCCGACTACTACGACGACCGCCCGGGCGGATCGGACGCCGGGCGCACCGTGGTCGCCGACCTGTTCGACGCGAACCAGCTTGGGGAGTGGAAAGACAGACTGCGTCCGAACTTCCTGCCCCTCGCCGCTTCCCTCGAAGAAGCGCTGACGCTGCCGCACATGAAGAAGTCGGGCCAGGCCAAGAAGAACCTGGCCAAGATCGGACTGCGGACGATCTGGGGCAAGCTCACCGGCAAACACTACGTCGCGGCCGGGGCGGCACTCCAGGGCCGGATGCTTCACGCGGCGCTTAAGGCCGGAACCGATGTCCGCACCGGGAGTCCCGTCACTGAACTGATCGTCGAGGCCGGTCGCGCCACGGGCGTCGTTGTCAGCAGGGACGGCAAGGCTGTGCGCATCGGCACCCGTCTAGGCGTGTTGATCAACGCCGGCGGCTTTGCGCGCAATCAGGCGATGCGCGACCAGTATCAGCCGGGAATGTCCGCCAACCGCACCAATGTGGCAGAGGGCGATACGGGTGAGATGATCCAGGAGATGATCCGTCACGGCGGCGCGGTCGCGCAGATGGACGGTTATATCGGCTCTCCGGTTTCCATACCGCCCGGAATGGAGGATTCTCCGGTCAAGCCCGGTTCACAAGGCCTCACGGCGGGGCCGCACGCCATTCTCGTCGACCAGACGGGCTTGCGCTACATGAATGAGAGCAGCAACTACACTGATTTCTGCCTCGGTATGACGGACCGCAACAAGGAGGTCCCTGCCCTCCCGAGCTGGGCTGTTTTTGACGCCAATGTTGTCCGTGACTATATGGTCGCCGGCACCATGCCGGGATCCAAGAAGCCGCAGGCATGGACAGACAGCGGCTATATGAAACAGGCGAACTCGATCGAAGAGCTGGCCGCCCTCCTCAACATTGAGCCGTCAGTCCTGCGCGGAACCGTCGATCGGTTCAATGGGTTCGTCGCCGCCAATGACGACGCGGACTTCAAGCGAGGGGCCCGAGCCTATGATCGCTGGCTGGGCGATCCCTTCCACAAACCCAATGAGACCCTCGGCGCGATCAGCGAAGGCCCGTTCTACGCCGTCCCGGTGATGCCCGGCGACGTCGGAACATTGGGGGGGGTGATCACCGATAGCGAGGGCCGTGTATTGCGTGACGACGGTCTGCCGATCTCCGGACTTTACGCCACCGGCGTATCGACCGCGTCGGTCATGGGGCGGACATCCCCGGGCGCCGGTGTGAACGTGGGGCCGTCGTTCGTCTGGGGTTATGTGGCCGCCAAACACGCCTTGGCTTCGGCCTAGTCATTCGCGCTGGGCGTCGGACCTGTGCCGACGAACTGCAAAAACCGATCGGCCAGGATGTCGATCACATCGGATGACGGTGCAAATGCCGTTCCCAGCGCAGCATGGTTGCTCTGATCCAAGATTTCATAAAGCAGCAGCCAGGCTTCCTGCCGGCGACGACGGCCTTTGTGTTCGTTTGCATCCAAGGCGAAGGCAGGGATCGTCACGCCCAAGTCCATGATCAGATCGCTGATCAGCGCCTGAGCCCGCTGTGTGAAATGGCCTTCCTCCGTCGTGGCCTGGATGAAGATCCTCAGCATGCGATGGTCGGCTTTGTCTGCCTCAAAGATGTCCGTGATCCATTGAAGCACGGCGGGGCGATCCTGAAATGGCAGGTCCCGGATCGCGCGATACAACGGTCTTCGCGTCTCGGCCGCATTTCTGAACACCTCGGCCGTCAGCGCAGCCTTGCTGCTGAAATGTCGGTAGAAGGTGACGCGACTGACACCGGCCGTCGAAGCGATGTCGTCGATGGAGACCACGAAATAGCCCAGCTCGCAGAAGCGATCGATGGCCGCCGCCAAGAGCCTGTCACGACTGTCTTGTTTGCGCCGGCGATGAAAAGCCATCAGGCCGCCAAGACGAGGATCCCGGTCCTCGGCCGACGATGCAACATCGGCTAGGACGTTCTCAGCGGGATCCAACAGACTATTCGGCAGCCATGGCGAGCGACGCCGGCTGCTCAGGACCAATGAACTTGCCCGGGAACCGTCCCGTAAAGGCGCCGTTGTCGAAGATGGGGACGCCATTCACAAGCGTCAGGCGCATCGGTGCCGGAGCGCGTGTGTAGCGATAGGTGCGGCCACCCTCGCCGTCCCACACGTCCCATATTTTTTCTTCCGGGCGACGTTCGATTTCGTCGAGCTTGAAAACCACGACGTCAGCGACCTTGCCGACCTGGAGCACGCCCCGGTCATGCAGACCAAAGAAGTTGGCCAGCTTGCCGGTCAGGACGTGAACCCCCTCTTCGATCGTCAGAAGGCCGCGATCGCGCACATAGTCAGTGAGCACCAGCACATTGTCGCCCGTGCCGCAGAACATCTTGCCATGGGCCCCGCCGTCCGAGGTGTTGCCGACCGAGAACGGATCCCGGAACAGAGACAGAAGAACCTCTTCGTCAACCTCCCATGACCGCTTGTGAACGACCGATTCCGCTCCGTTGTTGATGACCCATTGCGCCAGGGCGTCCGAGGCGTGATCGATGCCGCTCTCAGCCATGTAATCGGCCAAGGTCCCGGTGACCGGTCCCCAGCCGGATTCGCTGTCCATGAAGGTCAGGGCCGAGGGATCGTGCAGGTAAGAATGGGGATAGGTGTCGTGGTCCCAGGCATGGCGCGCTCGCGCCAGCCAATCGCGGTCGGACAGCAATGCGACCTTGTCCTCCCAGACCGGGGTATCGATGACTTCCTGCCAGACCTGATTGCCGTTCTGGGCAAAGACGAGCGAGCGGCCGAAATTGATCACCGAGGTCGGTGAGACATGATGGTAGCCGGTCCAGACATCCAGGCCTTCGGCCTTGAAGCGATCGTGCACCACCTGAGATTTCTTGCCGATCTCCTTCTGGAACTTGAGTGACGGCAACCCGACCCACTGCAGGCGGACGCCTGCGGCCGTCGCCAGACGACCAAAGCGCTCGGCGGAATCTGGCCCCGTCATTCGCATGAAGTGATCGACGATGACCTGAACCGTGGCGCCTGGATAGCGGGCCACCACATCGAACAGCGCCTTGTACTCGGCGTCGTCGGCCTGCTGGGAGGGAAGCGGCCGGTCGTGTTTATCGTAGTCGAGTTGATTGGACGAGAAGCCGATCGCTCCGGCGTCCATGGCGTCTTCCAGCAGCGCAACCATCTGTCTGATCTCGTCGGGGGTGGCAGTGCGCTTCCAGGCGTCCTGCCCCATGACGGACAGCCGCATCGGAATATGTCCGCAGAAGGCCGCGAAATTCACCGGCACCTTTACGTTCCGCAGGAACGAAGCCTTGTATTCGCTCCAGGTCTTCCAGTCCCACGGCACCAGCTTCTGCATGGGGGCCTCGGGGATGTCCTCGAAGAAGTTGAAGATGTCGATGACGTTCTGCTGGTCCTCAACGGTTTGCGGATTCGGGGCCATAGAGAATCCGCAGTTGCCGTTGATCGAGGTCGTGATTCCGTAGGCCGGCAAGGGCTCCATGTTGGGAGACCACCAGACCCCGCCGTCCCAGTGGTTGTGAGTTTCGATGAAGCCCGGTGTCACCAGGCACCCCACTGCATCGATCACACGTTCGCCTGTTCCCGCCGTCAGGTTTGGTCCCACCTCGGCGATCCGACCATCGGCAATGCGGACATCGCCAACAAAGGCTTCCGCTCCAGATCCGTCGACGACCGTGCCGCCTTTGATCAGCAGACGAAATTGCATGAAACCCTCCCGGAGACGACGACACATTCTTGCTTGTGATACGATCTGTAACGCAAGCCAATGTGATACTCAAATCAGAATGCACACGACGACGCGCTTTACCTCAGCACGCAAAGTCGCTACAGAAACCGGTAGGTTGTCGGTTTTAGGGAGAGAGCGCCGTGAAAATAGAAGACATGATCATCGTCAGCGTCGACGACCATATCGTCGAACCGCCTACGATGTACGACCAGCACATCAGCGTGCAGCACAAGGGGATCGCCCCCGAGTTGCGCAAGGACAAGAACGGCGTCGAGTTCTGGCTCTACGAAGGACGCCGTACAGGCGCGATCGGCCTGAACGCCGTCGTGGGCCGGGTAAAGGAAGAATACGGCTGCGAACCCGTTTCGCTGCAACAGATGCGCAAGGGCGCCTGGGACATCGACGCGCGGATCGAAGACATGAATGCGAACGGCATACTGTCGTCACTGAACTTTCCGAGCGTGGTCCAGTTCGACGGCTTTCTGTTCCACGGCATGCAGGACAAGGCGAACGCCCTGATCATCCTGCGCGCCTATAACGATTGGCATATCGACGAATGGTGCGGCAGCTACCCTGGTCGCAACATCCCCAACGCCATCCTGCCCTATTGGGACATCGACGCGACGGTCGAAGAGATCCGCCGCGTGGCCGCCAAGGGCTGCCACAACATCTCGTTCAGCGACAATCCGGCGGTCAAAGGATATCCCAGCATCCACAATGCCCACTGGGAGCCGCTGTGGAAGGCCTGCGTCGAGAACGACATGTGCATCAACATCCACATCGGGTCGGGTGCCCAGGCACCCCACGCCTCGATGGAATCGCCGATCGACGCCTGGATCACCACCATGCCGATCTCGATCGTGAACTCCGCCGCAGACTGGCTCTTCCTCAAAGCGCTTCAGAAATACCCGCTGAAAATCGCCCTGTCCGAGGGTGGGATCGGCTGGATTCCCTATTTCCTTGAACGCGCCGATTTCTCATTCCAGCAGCACAATGCCTGGACACATTCGGACTTTGGCCCGGGTCGCAAGCCGAGTGACCTGTTCCGTGAGCACTTCCTCACCTGTTTCGTCGATGACAAGTTCGGCCTCGCCAACATCGCGGCGATCGGCGAGGACAACATCGCCTATGAGTGCGACTACCCGCACTCGGACACCTTGTGGCCCGATGTTCCGGAAATCCTGCACGCCAGCCTGAACCACCTCACCGATGCCCAGATCGACAAGATCAGTCACGGCAACGCGCTGAAGCGATTCAACTTCGATGCCGTGGCTCTGCTGGGCGGTCGAGAAAAATGCACCGTCGGCGCGCTCCGCAAGCTGGCGGCCCACGTCGACACCCGGCCTCAGTCTTTCGGCGGTCCCGCGCCGCTTGCGCCGGGCGAAGTGCGTCGGGGCGTGACCTCGGGCGACATCATGAAAATGTTCATGGACGTCGCCAAGGAAGACGGCACGACCGTCGAACCGGCTCTCGAACCGGCCGAATGATCACCGGCGACGCGGGTCACCTGATCCGCGCCGCCTTCGTCGCCAGCGGATTATGCCCTCGCCGACGGCGAAAGAAGAAGCGTCAGAATGTCCGTCTCGGCGCGCTTGAGATCGTCACTGTCGAGTTCATCCGACACAAAGTGGATCGAAGCATATCGGGCGGCCATCCGTTCGATTGCCGAGTAGACGATGACGGCCCGGGCAAAGGCGTCGCGGTCGGAAAGCGTGTTTTGGCCCTGCGCCGCCCGAATTCGCTCTGCCAGACGCCCGACAATCGGCAGTGCGCTCGCGTTGCGGATTCCAGCGAACGCGGCCTGTCCGCCGTCCGCCCTGAAATTACGAATGTTCAGAATTGCGCGGTGCTTGTCCCAGTAGCGGTAGAACGCGGTGACGAACCGTTCTGCGTGGAACCGGGTATCCTCCGGTTTCCAGGGTTGATCGAGTTCCGCGAGGAGCTCACCGGTATCCTGCGCCGCATCGGCGCTCAGATGCAGCAGGACCTCTTCGACATCGTCAAAATACAGATAGAAGGTCTGTGAAGCGAGACTGGCGGCGCGCGCGATGCCGCTCGCGGTCAACTTTTCGGCCGCCATTGTCGAAATCAACTCGAGGGCGGCGACCAATAACCGGTTGCGGGTCTCCGCACCCTTCCGCCCGATCGCCTGGCCATCCTTGTTGATTTTCACCATGCCGGATGTTTGTCGCGTCACGGGGGCATTCGCAAGGTTGGTTACAACTGCCACGAGGATGCCGCGTCGGTCAGTCGGTCTTCAGCTCGAAGCTACCGGCCCTGTCGACATACTCTTCGATGCGAACGATCCGTTTTCCTTCGAGCCGAACAATCAGACAGATGGGCCATGCGCGCCGCAATCCGTTGGAATCACGAACCACAAAAAGATGTTGCTGGACGAACCAACCGGCATCGGTTCGCGCCCGTGAGACCTGTTCAAGGCCACGCTCAGGGAAGGCCGTGATCATCGCCCCCCAATCGCCCATCGTTTCATCCAGACTCCGATCGACGCGATCAAAATTGTGCCAAACTAACGCTTGGGGCGCGAAACAGGCGCGAGCCGCCACAAGGTCTCCGCGCTGCATCGCGCCGTAGGCGTCCTCAATAACCCGTCCGTCGTCCTGCATATCCAAGAGTCCTCTCGTCGCGAGCCCGCGCCATTACGATGCACGTCTTCGGTTCTGCGGCGAAGACAGGGCCGACGGCATCGCCGGGACGATTGGCGACGCGAACGCCCCCGCGATATCGGAGGCTTCAACACCCTCCGCTGCTTGTCGGAGGTTCAATGCGCAGCAACACATCAGGCCAGCTTTGCCCGAGGGACAGACGGATATGAAGATCGACTCCAGCGTATCGGCGATTGTCACCGGCGGTGCATCCGGTCTGGGCCTTGCGAGCGTCAAGGCCTTGCGCGCGGCAGGCGCGAAGGTTGCGATCTTTGACCTGAACCCCGAGGCCGGCGAACGGGCTGCCGCAGAGACAGGGTCGCTCTATTGCCAGGTCGACGTCTTGTCGGATGAAAGCCTCGACGCTGCCTTCGCCAAGGCCCGGGCCGCGAATGGCCAGGAGCGGTTGCTGGTCGCCTGCGCGGGCGGCGGTAACGCGCATGGCACGATCAAAAAGGACAAGGCGACCGGTGAGTTCATCGTCTTCCCGACCGCCGCCTTCGCTTGGGCCTTGACCCTCAATGCGGTCGGGACGTTCGCCACCGTCACACGGTTCGCCGCCGGCGCGGCGACGCTTGAGCCGGTCGACGGCGAACGTGGCGCGATTGTCTGCACAGCGTCGGTGGCTGCCGAGGACGGCCAGCAGGGTCAGGCGGCCTATGCCGCAGGCAAGGCCGCTATCATCGGCATGACCCTGCCGATCGCGCGCGATCTTTCGCGGTTCGGGATTCGCATCAACACGATCCTGCCCGGCATCTTCGATACCCCCGCCATGGGCCCAACGCCTCAGGAGGCGAAGGACGCGATGTCGGCGACCGTCGCCTTCCCCAAGCGGCTCGGCGATCCCGCAGAGTTCGCGAGCCTGGCTCTGGAATTGCTGCGTAACGGCTATTTCAATGCAGAGACCATCCGCCTCGACGGCGGGCTGCGTTTCGCCGCACGCTGACGGATTGACGGCTTAAAGTTCGGATAATAGCGAGACCGTATCCGCGCCCAAGGGACTCGCAATGCCTAGCGGTTGGCGCAGGCTATAAAGGGGTCCCTTATCCGCCTCAGCGAAAGCCTGCCAAGCGCTGAGCTCGCTGCCCGAAACTTCGCCTAGACCGCTTGCGTAAGCGATGACGTCAGCCAAGGCGATATCAACCAGTCGGCCCCCTCCGCCGAGCCAGGACGCCCAGGCGGCGAAGGCGGCAGCCAGTCCGGTCAGAGGATCGGCGATGGCGTCTCCGACGAAGAGACTTTCACCCCAGCCACGCCGCATCGCCGCCGAGGCCCCGCCGGCGACTGCCGTATCATCACCAAACCCAATCAGATTCGCGGTCACCCCAGTTCGGCCGTATGCTGTTACCGACACCCATGTCGCGCCGCGCCGGGCCACTGAAGCGGCGTCGATACCCAGTTGCTCAAGGGCCCGGGGCCGAGTGCTTTCGATCACGATGTCTGCGGCGTCGATCAGGGCACGGAGCCGCCCGACCCCTTCCGGATCCTTGAAATCGAGCGCCACGCTGGCCTTCCCGCCGTTGAGGAGATCGTAGAAGTAGGGATCGCCACCGCGTGCCCCATCCGGTCGGCTGAGACTTTCGATCTTCACCACCCGGGCTCCCATAGCGCCCAGCAAGGACGCCGCCAGCGGCCCAGCCCAGAGCGCCGAAAGGTCAACGACCAGCGGGCGGCGCGACCGAATTGTAGCGGCCCCAAGCGGCGGCTGGATGGAAAAAGGACGCGCTGGGCTTGGCGGGCGGCCTTCGGGCGCGATCGCCATGCCAAGAAGGTGCCCTTGAGCCACGAGGTCTGCCGTCGGTTGCCTAGCGACTAGATCGGCGACCGCGCACCATTCCGAAGCGGTGCCGCCAAGTAGGGCCGGTAGCGACTCCCAGTCTTCCATCCTTACCAGGTTCAGCGCCAAATGGCCATCGAGCGTTTTCAACAAGCGCGCCGACCCGTTGGCCGACACCTGACCCCTTCGGCGCAGCCCCAGACGCCTGGCCCGTTCGCCGAGGAGGGCCGCGCCGTTGCGAGGCAGGTCGGCGTACGGCGCCAAAGCCCCGAGAGCCAGAACCAGCCCATCCGCCAATGACGTCAGGGGGATCGGCGCAACCAGGCCTGGCCCACCAGGCCGGCCGGTTAGCTCCAGCAAACCGCTGCGGCGCCAGGCCAGAGCCGGATGATCGGCTTCCCAGGCCGGAAGATCGACTGGGCCAAGCGGCTCAAGCAGCCGGCGCGCAACCGAAACGGCGAGGCTGCCGTCGTTTCGGGGCAAGGCCAGAGAAAGCTCGGCGGCGCGCATCACGATCGATAGACCACCATTGATGCACCTGCCAAGGCTTGCCGGAGCAGTCCGAACCTTCCAAGCAGAGACCATGACCTACCACCGGCTGGAACCGTGGATGCTGAACGCCGACTGGCGCCACGACGACCGCCCTTTTGTAGTGGTCGACCTTACGACATGGCCGGGCGCGGTGCCACTCGATCCACTGCCGCCGATACCTGTGATCGCCGTAGGTTCACCGCTCCATCCCTTGGCTGAACAGGCCGACATCCAGATCGAAACTGACCTCACCCTCGTCAGTCTAGAAACGGCGATCAGAAAGTCCCCTCTGGCCGCTTGGGTCCTTATTGATCTTCTCCGGGCAACCGCCGGGATGGAGCCGTCGAGAGCCCTGACCTGCGAATCCCTTGCCTTCGCGGCACTGCAGTCTGGTTGGGAGCACCGCAACTGGTTGAAAGTCCACTCCTCGGCAAACCCCATGAGCGAGGGACGGGTACTGACCGAGCGCGATGGCGATGTACTCAACATCGCAGTCGACCGGCCGGGTGCGCGCAATGCGATCGACCGCAGCCTTCGCGATGCCCTGTTCGACGCCTGTTCGCTCGCGAACCTCGATCCTTCGATTCACATTGTGCGCATCACCGCGACCGGGCGTTGTTTTGGAGTCGGCGCGGACCTGAGCGAGTTCGGAACCACCGACGATCCTCCCCGCGCGCATTTTATCCGAAGCCGAACTCTACCGGCGCGCGCAATCCTGCCGCGAGCGTCGATCTATGAGGTTCATGTCCGAGGCGCCTGCATAGGAGCCAGTCTCGAATTCGCGGCCTTCGCCGGTCGAGTGACCGCCTCCTCCGACGCCTGGTTTCAGCTTCCGGAACTGGGCATGGGCATCTTGCCGGGCGCGGGAGGCTGCGTTTCCGTACCAAGACGAATTGGACGTCAGCGCGCAGCCCTGATGATGCTGTCAGGTAGACGCATCGACGCCCGAAGCGCCCTGGACTGGGGCCTGATCGACGCGATTGTAGATGACCCTGCCCTCGATCACCGTGGCCCTGACATCGGCGGCTGATAGCGCGTTACGCACTTCGCTCCATGGCCGGCTCAAGAGGCAAAGGCTGGCGGCGCAGCCCACCTCGACGGACCGTTGTCGGCGAAGGTCCACGGGGTCCGCCGTGAAAAGACCTAGCGCCTGTTCCGGACTCATCGCCTCGCAGGCCCCGATCACGTGACCAGAGAGTGTCCGGCGCGATACCGCGGCTGCCATCGCGGCCCATGGATCAGGATCGCCGAAGGGAACGTCGGTGCCCCCGGCCAGTGTGACGCCCGCCGAGGCGAAACTCTGCAGGCGATAGAGGGCAGACCATTCCTCTGGCGCAATGGACTGGCGATAGGCGTCCCCGCGTTCGGACACGAAGTTCGGTTGCGCCACGACAGACAGCCCCTGGTCGGCGATATCCTGCAGCAGATGATCCGGACAGATCGAGGCATGCTCGATCCGATCTCCGGGCTCGGCCCCTGCCTCGCGCAATGCTGCCAGAGTAAAGACCAGTTCGAGTTCCGAGACGCAGTGAACGGCGACAGTCCGTCCCTTGGCGTGGGCCTTGCGCATCATGGACACCACCGTATCGAAATCAGGCATGTCGGCTTCATGAAGATGAATCTTGACCGGCCCCAGCTTGAGCGCCCGACTCATACCCTCGGCCCCGAGCGAAGCCTGCCCCGCAAGGACGACCGACTGAAGTAGCGCTCCCCTCTCACGCTCCGCAATAAAATGAGACGCTACACGATCGTCGTTGGCCGGGCTCATTTCCGTGATGCCCGTGACGCCAAGACGGGACCACTCAGCCCCGACTTCATCGAAGGCAGGCATATTGGCGGCCATGACTTGCTGCATCCAGGCGTCTTCGTCGAAGAGCCTGCCGGTGACCCGGTCCAGGCCAGAAGGCAGAGGAACACTGGGTACCAGAAGAGTTTCGAGCGCCGCCGTGTTCAAGAACCACATCCGTCCGGACCGATGCTGGATTCGCACCGGGCGCTCCGGAGCCACCTGATCGAGCCAGACGCGGTCAAGCATGCCCGCGACACTTTCGTGATAGCCGACACCACGCAGCCAGCCGATCCCAGGCGTCGACAGACACCGCGCGAGGCCTTCCCGGTCGACGACGTCGGGGGGACCACATTTGACGGAGGTTCGAGCAGCGGCCGTTGCAGCAACATGGACGTGATGGTCGTGCAATCCGGGAATCAGCAGGCCGGCTCCAGCCTCGATGACCCTGGCGTCGGCGCCGTCCAAGCCCGACCCAATTTCCACAATCAGCTCACCGGCGATCCGCACGTCCACAGATCGGCCGTCAAGCAGGGTCGCGCCGCGGATAAGCAGCGCCGGGGTCAATCTACCGGCTCTCGCCGAACAGCTTGCGCACGTCTCGGCGCAGCAACTTTCCCATCTCATTGTACGGCAGGGCATCGACGATCAATATCTGCTCGGGCACGCGTGACGAACGCAGGCGTCCACGGACCAGGGCCTTGATATCATCATGGGAAGGTGCGGTTCCCCTGACGACGATCGCGGTGGCCACGGCCTCTCCCCATTCGGCCGAAGGGACGCCGACTGCAGCGACATCCGCGATGTCCGGGTGCGACAAGAGCACGTCCTCGATTTCGCCAGGCGATATGTTCTCGCCACCCCTTACGATCACGTCGTCCGCGCGCCCCGAAAGGAACAGATAGCCGTCGGCGTCGAGATAGCCGGCGTCTCGGGTCGGGAACCAGCCTTGCGTATCCAGGGCAGAGCGTTCGCGGTACTCGCCGGACACCTGTTCTCCGCGAACATATATCTCGCCAGGCACTCCGGCAGGAAGCACCGCGCCCTCCTCGTCGCGGATCTCAAGCTCGATGCTCGGCAGTGGTCGGCCTACGGACCCGAGCCTCGCGCGGACGGCCGGATCGTCGGAGGCGTGCGCCAGGCGATGCTCTTCGGGGCCCAGCAGGGCCACCGTGGAACTCGTCTCGGTCAGGCCATAAGCGTTGGTAAAGCCGCAGGACGGGAACAGCTCCAGCGCCCGCGCGACGAGTTCCAGCGGCATGCGCCCCCCGCCGTAGGCGATAGAACGCAACGAGAGCAGATTCCTGGCCTGTTCATCGTCGAGACCTTCCACAACCCGCGACAGCATTGTGGGGACGACAAAGGCGTTGGTCACCCGTTCGGCGCCGCAGAGCTGGGTCCAGGCTTTGGGCTCGAAGGCCGGCAGTAGAACGATCCGACGCATCGCATAGATGGAGCTCAACAGGGCCGCAATGCCTGCGATATGGTAGGGTGGCACGCTGACCAATGCGGCCTCGCTCTCATCCGCCGCCCCGAACTCGACCGTGCCAAGGATGTAAGAGACAAGGTTTGCGTGCCTCAGGATCGCGGCCTTGGGAGCCGCAGTAGTTCCGCTGGTGAAGAGTTGCACGGCAACCCCCTCCCCTTCGCCCGTCTCACGATCCGGCTCCGCCATAGCCTCGGCCCGCGCCACAAACTCCACCCGAGTCAGAAGCTGGTTCCCCGTTCCGGACATGAGTGCGCCTACCCGCGAGGTATCGCCGACCACAAACGCCGGCTCGATCCGAGCAAGGAGAGCCGCGAGGTCCGCGTCCGCCAGGCGATAGTTCAGGGGGCAGTAGGGCACGCCGGCAAGCGCGGCACCGAACAGCGCAATCGGGGCGGCTTCGCTACCGGTGTCGAGCAAGGCGACCTGCTCGCAACCACTTGCGGCAATCGCGGCGGCTGCGCCGGTCGCCGCGTTCCAGAGCTCGCCATAGCTCCAGGATCGGCCATCGCAGGTCAGACCGATCCGATCCGGCTCGGTATCCGCAGCCATTTTCAGCAGAAGCGAGATATCCACTGAGGATCAGTCCGAAGAGGGCAAGGGCTTGGCGTCCTTGACCTTGAGAGCGACGCCATTCAGCGCCAGCGAACCTTTTCCCGGCTTGATGCAAAGCAGTTCGACGGTACCGGAATCATCAACATAGCGCTTGCCCATGATCGTGCCTGAGGAGAAGGCGGCATCAAGTTCGCTCGAGACTCCGCGCTCAGCGACCATTGCCGCCCCACCGCATTCGGCGACACCGTTCGACACAGCCTTGATCACCATGACCTCGGTATCGCAGACGGCGCTCTTCAGCTTGGTTCCAGCTTTCATGTCACTCTTCCTTGCTAACGGTCAGGCGATGGCCTTGGCGGCCTTCAGGCTTTCGATCCTATCCCAGTCGAGCCCGAGCTCCATCAGGAAAGGCTCGGTGTGCTCCGAGGCCTGAGGTGCCCGGGTGGTCTCGACCGGCTGGTGATTGAACTGAACGGGATTGCGCACCAGCTTGATCGGCGCTCCGCCGTCGACAGCCTCGACTTCGATGAGCATGTCGTTGGCAATCGCCTGATAATCCTGCGCCAGATCCAGCAGACTCTGCACCGGAGCCCACTGCCCCGTGAAGGTCTTCAGCTTCTCGCGCCAGTAGGCGAAAGGCTTTGCCAGGAAGGCGGCGGCGATCAGGTCGCTGGCGGCCTGATGGTTTTCCATGATCTTGTGAGCGTCCGAGAAACGCGAGTCGTCCGCGGCTTCCGGAATGCCCATGTGGGCGAACAGATCCCTTGCATAGGGTCCGGGCGTCAAGGTGCACAGGTTGATCACCCCGCCGTCGGATGTCGCGTAGTTGCCGAGGAAGGGGTTGCCCGGAATTCCGCCGGACATCGGCATACGGGTGCGCGGTGCCGTGCCTGTTTCGATCGCCTGGTCGACGGCGGCGCCGCTGGCCCACCAGCTGGTGCTGAGCAGCGAGACATCCACCTCGATCGCCTCGCCGGTTCGAGCACGGTGAAACAGGGCGGCGGCGATACCGCCTGCGATGTTCATCCCGCCAATGGAGTCACCGAAGGCGGCGATCGGCTGCATGAAGGCGCCTCCCAGTTCCTCCGGCGTCATTGTGTAGGCCAGACCGCCCCGGGTCCAGAAGGCGGTGTTGTCGAACCCGCCCGCCGTTCGCTCAGGGCCCTTGTCGCCGTAAGCCGAGCCGCGCGCATAGATGATGTTCGGATTGGCGGCCCGAATCTGCTCGACGTCGAAGCCCAGTTTCTGCCTCACGGACGGCAGGTAGTTGGTCAAGAAAACATCCGCCGTCGCGGCGATCTCGTAGATCAGCTGTCGGCCTTCTTCGGTGGAGATGTCGATGCCAACGCTGCGCTTGCCACGGTTGGGATGCTCAACAAGCATGTTGCGCAAGGGGTCCACCTTGACCCCACCCATGTTGACGAAGCCGCGCTGAGTGTCACCGCGGACCGGATGTTCAATCTTGATGACGTCGGCACCCCAGTTCCTCCGGCGTCATTGTGTAGGCCAGACCGCCCCGGGTCCAGAAGGCGGTGTTGTCGAACCCGCCCGCCGTTCGCTCAGGGCCCTTGTCGCCGTAAGCCGAGCCGCGCGCATAGATGATGTTCGGATTGGCGGCCCGAATCTGCTCGACGTCGAAGCCCAGTTTCTGCCTCACGGACGGCAGGTAGTTGGTCAAGAAAACATCCGCCGTCGCGGCGATCTCGTAGATCAGCTGTCGGCCTTCTTCGGTGGAGATGTCGATGCCAACGCTGCGCTTGCCACGGTTGGGATGCTCAACAAGCATGTTGCGCAAGGGGTCCACCTTGACCCCACCCATGTTGACGAAGCCGCGCTGAGTGTCACCGCGGACCGGATGTTCAATCTTGATGACGTCGGCACCCCAATCCGCCAGGACAGCCCCCGCTGCGGGGACGAAGGTGAATTGCGCTACCTCGAGGACCCGTACGCCCTTCATTACTTGTGTCATCTGTGCCGTCCCATTGCGCCGCGCTCAGTGCATTCCCGTGCGACGAAGCGGAAGGTAACGGGACGCCCGTGTCCGTCATAGCGGTGTGGCGGGTCGTGCTGACGTAATCGCGGCGGCGATGCCGGGCCGGTCGATCAGCGACTGTTGCGACGCTGGTCCCGTATAGCGATTTCAGTCAACCGCGATTGCGCGGTGATGAGATTATCAATGTAGACCTCTTCCGCACTGGTTCCGTGGGCCGGCGAGGTGATGTGGAAATGTGGGGTCGTGACGACCGTCGCAACACGTTCAAGGCCAGTGAGGACGACGGTCGCCAGATGGGCGCAAAGGGTGTCCCCATCGGCGAGATCGCAGCCCATTTGTCGCGTCAGCGCATCCAGAAGCGGTCGTGTCGCCTGCGATCTGTAACTCAGAACCGCGAGATCACAATCATCAGCGAAACTATTCCGCATTCTGAGTAATCGCGCATGACGATTCCAGAACAGATAATGGGCCCGATGAAACGCTAGACAGTCTTCTGTGAGAGTTTCGTCTCGCCAGTAATCGCGTACCAGCTTCATGAAGGCATCGCCCGCAGTGTCCATCACGCATCGGAGCACTGCGAGAAGCAGGTCGCCCATCGCCGGAAAGTAAAGGTAGAGCGTCGTCATTCCGACGGACGCTTCCTTGGCCACCGCCGTCAGTGTCACCGGCGGGCCTTCCGGGTCGTCCAGAAGGGTCAGCATGGCGCTGATGACCCGCTCGCGGGTTTCCTGGCCTTTACGGCCCAGACGTTGACCGACGAGGTTGTAGGTCACCACCTGGGGGGAGGTCCCTGCCTGTGCCCGAGCAGAAGGGCGGGTCATGTCGCCACCTCTCCAGGGCGTCGCAGCCCATTGCCGCCTCTCCTGGCGGCTCCGAAATGGGCAAAACGCACGACCATCGTCAGGCAGCGATCCCGATGGATTTGGTTTCAAGGTATTCCTCAAAACCTTCCAGACCCCACTCTCTCCCGACACCGCTCTGCTTGTAGCCGCCGAACGGCATATCGGGCGAACTCCAGCTTCCGCCGTTCACGCCAATCGTTCCGGTCCGCATACGGCGTGCGACCTTCATCGCCCGCTCACGGTCAGCCGATTGCACGCCCCCGGACAGGCCGTAGTCGCTGTCGTTGGCGATCCTGACCGCGTCATCGTCGTCCTCGAACGGGATGACGACCAGGACCGGTCCAAAGATCTCTTCACGGGCAATTGTCATGTCCGACGTCACATCGACGAAACAGGTGGGTTCGATGAAATAGCCGTCGCCCTTGTCGGTCGCAACATTGCCGCCCGCGATCAACCGCGCGCCCTCTGCCTTGCCCGTGTCGATGTAACCCATGACCCGGTCGCGCTGACGCGCCGAGATCACCGGACCCATGACATTGGTCGGGTCGTCGATCTTGCCCCATACCCCGGCATAGGCCGCATAGGTGTGTTCCAGCACGGCCACGGCTTCTTCGTAGCGGCTGCGCGGCACCAACAAGCGCGTACTGATCGCACACCCCTGCCCGGCATGGAAGCAGACGATCGAATGCGCGACAGCCGTCGCGAAATCCGGCGTGTCGTCGAGGAGAATGTTCGCAGACTTTCCGCCGAGTTCGAGGAAAACCCGCTTCAGCGTCGCTGCGCCCTTCTCCATGATCCGCTTGCCCACGCCGGTCGAGCCGGTGAATGAAATGAGGTCGACCCGCTTGTCGGTCACCAGCATTTCACCGGTGAGGACCGGGTCCTTCGCCGTCACCACATTGAACACGCCCGCCGGGAAACCTGCCTCATGGGCGAGTTCGCCCATCAAGGCATTGATCAGCGGCGTCTCAGGCGCGGCCTTGAGGATCACTGTGCACCCCGCCAGAAGCGCTGGGACAACTTTGCCGACGGCAATGTAGAAGGGCACGTTCCAGGGCGTGATCGCGCCGACGACACCGACCGGCTCTCGCACCACGATGCGGTCGTTGGTGACCCCGTAGCTGACCCGCTGGCCCATGCTCTTCTCCCACTCGAAGGCATCGAACATCGTGATGAGCTCATTCCAGTAGGAGAGCGGCCCATCGACCTGCGGTCCCAGGGCCGCGCCCAGGGCTGACCCCAGCTCGTGCTGCGCGATCGGAACGAGCCTGTCCCGATTGGCCTGCAGTCGCTCGCCCAGTTTGACGACCATCTCGCGACGCAGGGCGTGGTTCGTCGACCAATCGGTGTCGTCAAAGGCCCGACGCGCAGCAGCGATCGCTTCTTCCATGTCCTCGGCCGAGGCGTCAGCAGCATGCCCGAACACCTGTCCGGTCCAGGGATCGATGTCCTCATAGGTCGCACCGCCCGCTGCGTCCCTCAGCCGGCCGTCGATGTAGAGCTTGCCTTCAGTGAACGTCGTCATCGCCTGATCCTCAATCCTGTGTGTTTGCGCCGGGTCGAATGGGGTCAGTCGGCCGGGCGAGCCTGATAGGCCATGAGGCCAATGTGGAGGTCCGCCGGAAGGTCGACGATCGTCCGGAAAAGGTGAACCGTGGAGGCGTATTGCGAAACCGGTCGGGTCATGAAGTCGATGCCCTTCTTGGCGGCTGCGGTCAGGAAACGCATCGCAGCCTCGGGCTCCATGGTCGCGGAACTGCCTGGTCCAACCATCGCGCCGGCACGCACGATGCTCACACGGATATTTCGGTCTTCGAGTTCGCTGTGCAGATCCTTGCTGAATCGCTCGATCGCGGACTTCGTGGACTGGTACATCAGCAGATGCGGGACGGGATGCTCGACGGATTCCGAGCTCAGATTGATGATCTGACCACCGCGATCCAGCATGGGGATGGCAGACCGGCAACAGAGCACCGGGCCTGCGAAATTTGTCAGAACCGCTCCCATGATCTGGTCGTCCGTGGCCTCCTCGATCAGGAAAGGATTGAAGATCGCGGCATTGTTGATGAGGACGTCGAGCTTAGGGTGCGATCGCGCGATCTCGGCAAAGGCTGCGCGCACAGAATCCGGAGAGGTGACATCACAGGCGATCGGAAGCGTTTTGCCTCCAACGTCTCTGGCGACTTCGCTGACCTTTTCGAGCGACCGCGCCAGCATGAAGACTGTCTCGCCGTCGTCGGCAAATCGTTGCGCCAGAGCCCGCCCCAGGCCGCCGTTGGCGCCCGTTATCACGATAACCTTCCCCGTCATGTCTGCTCCTGCATCCTTGCCTGTCGTTCGATCCTGCCACGACGCGGATAGCCGTGCGCGCGACACCCATCCGCTATCGCCACGGCGATGCCGACTGCCCGCGCGTTGCCTCCGGGTAGACGGAGAGATCGCCGGCATAGGCCACGCCTCCGGGCCAGAACTCCGTGCCGCTGATCTTTCTAAAATAGTGAACCGTCCGCGCGACCGAGCCGGCTTTTGAGCGCGGCTCCATGGCGACGCCGCTGGGGGATTTACCCAACGCGCGCATGCCGAAGTCGGTGACGGTGAAAATCAGATCGTCGGTCTGCTGAGCCGTCATCACGAGCTGGTCGCCGGGACAGTAGCTGCGCGGCTCGACCTGAATATCAGACAGGACGCCGCGCTTCATGCCGACATGGCCCGGTACATTGATCACCTCGACGCTGTGCACGTTCTCATACCAGGTCTGGTATTCGTCGAATCGTCCAGGAACATAGTTGCCCAGGATGATGCTGACGCCCGACAAAGGCTTGTCGCGCTGCCAGTTCGGGCCGATTTTCCAGTCGCCGAACAGTTGGAATGTGTGAAGTCGCTCCGCGCCATCTGCTGAGACCAGTCCGGCGTCGCGAGCCTCCGCGAGCAATGGACCGAGCGCGGGAATCTGGAGCTTCGGGTCACTGACCTCGAAATCATAGACACTCAGATATCGCCAGCACTGAACGGCATCAGGCATGATCTGGGCCTCAGTGACTTCATAGCGATCTGCCCCGGCAAAGCCCTTCAACCGCCCCAGGGCGTCACGGTGCGGACCATCGAACCAATCTGCATAGGCTCCGGTCTTGTCCTCGGGAACATTGTGAAGATGGAGCGTCGTGTAGAGGGTCATGTCCCCCACTCCTGTCATTAGGCAGCGTCGGGCTGGCTTTACGCACTGCAGATCGGCACGCAATCCGGAGAGACTGCAACCGCCCGAGATATCGCCCGTGTGGTGTTACGGGCCACGTCGCAACCGCCCCGGCGATGACTGAGGTCAACACTCTCGCGCTGCCCTGCCGAGCGGTTATCTGGTTGAGCGCGTCGTGCATGACAACGGCGTCCATCTGGAGAGCGTGAAATGTCGTCCGCCGTGATTGTGAGTGCGGTCCGCACCGCCGTTGGAACCGCCCGCAAGGGTTCGCTCGCCAGCACGTCGGCGGAAGCGCTCGCCGCGATCGTCGTCCGCGCAGCGGTCGAACGGTCTGGCTTCGACCCCAAGGATGTCGATGATGTCGTTCTCGCCGAGTCGATGGCCGGCGGTGGAGCCGTCGCGCGGCATGCGGCCGTGGAGCTGGGCATGTTCCAGGCTGCCGGCATGGCCGTAAACCGCCACTGTGCGGGTGGCCTCAGCGCCGTGGGCGTGGCTGCTGGCGCGATTCTGGCGGGTATGGAACGGATCATCGTGGCGGGCGGGGTCAACGCCATGTCCATGTCGCCGCGTATGCAGCAACGTGACCCTGTCACGGGGGAATGGAATGACTGGTGGATTCCGCCGACCCATCCCGACAGCGCTGAGGCGCCCAATCGCGACATGTCCATTACGGTGGGATGGAACGCCGCCAAGGAAGTGGGCCTCACGCGAGAGGAGATGGACGCCTGGGCTTTCCGGTCTCACGCCCGCGCCATCGCAGCGATCGATGAGGGTCGGTTCCTGGACGAGATCGTCCCCGTCCGCGTCCGGAACGCTGAGGGCCAGGAGGTCGAGTTCAAGGTGGACGAGCATCCGCGGCGCGGCGGCTCCCTCGAAAAGTTGGCCTCGCTGGCCGTGCTTCACCCCGAGATCGAGGGCTTTTCGATCACCGCGGGCAATTCGAGCGGTCTCAACGACGCCGCCGCCGCCATGGTCGTTACCAGCGACGAGATCGCGCGCGCCGAGGGTCGGGAAATTCTGGCGACGATTCGCGGCTGGACGTCGATCGGGATCGACCCTGCCCGCACGGGCGTTTCGGTCCCTGATGTTACGCGCAAGCTGTTGACGCGCGCCGGTCTCTCTACCGGAGACATCCGGCTATGGGAAATCAACGAAGCCTTCGCTGCCGTACCGCTCGCGGCCTGTCGCACGATGAACCTTGACGAGGAGACGGTGAACGTCTCGGGAAGCGGGTGCTCGATCGGACACCCGATCTCCGCCTCCGGCGGACGGATGCTCACGACCCTGGCCAACGAATTGACGCGTCGTGGGGGTGGGCTGGGGGTCGCCGCCATGTGCGCCGGCGGCGGTCAGGCCGGGGCGGTGCTGATCGAGGTTTGAGCGCCTCGCCTGTTTACACCGCCGCCAGGGCCTCTTCCCACGAGGGATCGTTCTCCAGCATGCGCCGGAATTTGAGCAGCTTGCCCGTGGCTGCCAGCCCCAAGGCCGCAACGAGCCGGTCGCCGCGTCGATACAGCGCGACGAACCTCTCCTCTTCGCCCGAACCGAACACGATCCGGACTTCATCGTGGGCCACGGGCGAGCCGACCAGTTGCATTTTCAGGCCGTACTGATCCGACCAGAACCAGGGCACAGGCATGTAGGGCCCGGGATTGAGACCGCCCCCGTCAGCCAAGAGACGTTTCGCTGCGTGCTCCGCCTGACGAACGGCATTGTCCCAGTGCTCGACCCTGCGAAGCTCGCCATAGCGGCGGTTCGGCCAACGCGCGATATCCCCGGCCGCAACGATCCCTGGCGCGGCGAGACAGGTTTCATCGCAAACCACGCCATTATCGATCGTCAGTCCTGAGCCCTCCAGCCAACCCGTGTTAGGCGTGACCCCGATGCCAAGAATGGCGACGTCCGCCGCGACGACAGACCCGTCGCTGAGGTGGACGTGCTCCAGCCGCTCGACGCCCTCAAAGGCCGCCGCAGCAACCCCCAGGCGCACATCGACACCATGGCGACGGTGCATGTCGCCGATTATGACCCCGATTTCCGCGCCCAGGACATGCGCCGCCGGAGCAACCGCCTCGATCATGGTCACCGAAAGTTCCAGCTTACGCGCCGAGGCCGCTGCCTCCTGGCCTACGAAACCGGCACCAACCACGACGACACGACAGCCAGGTCGCGCCAGGTCGTCTCGCAAGGCGATGGCGTCATCCAGGGTTCGCACCACATGCACACCCTTGATGTCGGTCCCGGGAAGCCGCCGTGGCGAGGCGCCTGTCGCGATGACGATGCCGTCGAACGACTCCGATTGACCCTCACCGTAGGTCAGGGTGCGCGATGCCGCGTCAAGTCCGGTCACAGCACAGCCCAGTTTCCATTCCGCATCGTCCAGCAAGGCGTCAATCGGAAGCGCGGTCTTTTCCGGCGGCCAGTCTCCGCGCGCGATCTCCTTTGAGAGAGGTGGCCGGTCGTAGGGAAAGTACGGTTCATCGCCGAAGATGACCAACCGCCCGGCAAAACCCTCCCGTCGCAGGGTCTCCGCGGCATTCAATCCGGCAAGTGATGCGCCGACGATCGCGATGGATTTCATGGTCAAACTTCGAGCCCTTGGTTCATCGGATGGCGAGGCGTAGTGGCCCGAAAGAAGAGCTGTCAAACAACCGGGCCATCGCGGCGTTCAGTATCGCCGGGGCGTTTGCCGCCAGTGTCCCAATGCCTGCTAGTTCACCCCAAGCGACTGCACTCGCCGCGCGCTGGGCACGTCGAGGTCGTTCTTTGACCGATGCACGAGGATCAACCGTGAGCGACAGCTTTTATACCCGACTCGGCGACGGCTTTGCGCCAACAGGTCTGGGCGTTAGCGTCTGGAACCCGAATGCCCAGATGGGTGTCGCGCTCGCTGGGCTTGCAGCCCACGTCCTCGACACGATCCCCGCTCCCGCCGCCATGTCCCCTGCCCGGCTGACGATCGATATTCTCGGTGCCGTGCCGCTCGCGCCCCTTACACCCGCTGTCCGCATTGTTCGAGAAGGTAAGCGAATGCAGGTGCTCGAAGTCGAACTGTCCCTGGGAGATCGGACCTGGGTCAGGGCGTCTGCGCTGAGGGTCAGAACGGCCCCGTCTCCTGTGGCTGAGCCGGTGCCATCCCACCCGTTCCCTGACCTTTCCGAGAGCGTGGGGATCACTCACGACTCCAATTTCGCGACGACCGTGCGCATTCACGGCGGCTTTCCTGATCCCGGTCCCGGCGCATGGTGGGTCAAGCCAAAGGTCTCCGTGGTCTCCGGTTGCCCCTTGAGCGCGCTGGAAGGCGTCGCGATGGTTTCGGACTATGGTTCCGGCGTTGGGCCCCTCGTCTCGTCGAAGGATTGGACCTACGCCAACGTCGACGTTTCAATCCACCTTACGCGGATTCCAAGGGGGCCGTGGCTGCTGATCGACACACGCAGCGAGAGCGCGGGAAACGGAATCGGAGTGGTGCACAGTCGGCTTGGTGATCAGGACGGCATGATCGGCATGGCGCACCAGACCGTGTTTCTCGACCGGCGCTGAAACGCGGTATCGCCGGGGCGAAATCACTTCGGCGCGCCTTGCTGTTGGCGAGCAGGCGATGCCAAGTCCGGCCGGGGCGCGAGGTCTGCGCCACCCAGCACAGAAAGACGGCATCGATGGCCACGACAGGGCAAGGCGAGGGCGTGAACGCAGCCGTTCCGGACGCCGCCACTCAGATCGAAATCTACCGGCGGATGTCCCTCATCATGCAGAACGACGAGGCCTCCCGGAAGGTCGTGCGTTCGGGCCGACTGATGATGCCCTATTATTCCCCGCGGGGTCAGGAGGTCATCCCGTCCGCCGTGTCCGTGAACCTCACCAATGAGGATCAGATCTGCACCATCTATCGTGGGATCCACGACATGCTGGCCAAGGGCGTCCCGCTCAAGGACCTGTGGGCCGAGGTGGCCGGGCGGGTCACCGGCACCTGCAAGGGCAAGGGCGGCCCGATGCACATCACCCATCCTGCGTCCGGCGCTATCCTGACGACCGGCATCGTCGGCTCATCGATGCCGATCGCCAACGGCCTGGCCTGGGCCCACAAACTTGATGGAACGCGTCGGGTCGTTATCGCATATTTCGGCGACGGTGCCTCCAATATCGGGGCCTTCCACGAAAGCCTGAACCTGGCTTCGCTGTGGAAACTGCCAGTCGTCTTTGTCTGCCAGAACAACCGGTTCGGCGAACACACCCGCTACGAGAACGCTACCTCGGTCGACCAGATTTCCAAGCGCGCCGTGGGGTACAACATGCCCGGCGTCACGGTGGACGGAAACGACCCGTTCGCCATGTATGCGGCCGCCAATGAAGCGATCAACCGTGCCCGCGACGGCGATGGACCGACCCTGATCGAGGCGATGACCTTTCGCTTCTTCGGTCACGTCTTCGGCGACGACGATTTCTACATGACCAAGGAAGAGAAGGCAGACGCGATCGCCAAGGATCCGGTCCCCGCCTTCCGAGCTCGCCTGATCGCCGACGGCGTGGCGACCGAAGCGCAACTCGCCGACCTTGAGGCTGATCTGGCCAAACAGATCGAGGAGGCCATCCAGTATGCCCTCGCTAGCGACCTGCCGTCCGCCGACGAACTGACCCGCGACGTTTTCGCTGCTGAAACCGAGGCCGCCTGATGCCCAAGATCAACATCATCCAGGCCATCAACGAGGCCATCGCGGAATCCATGGAGGCGGATCCCAAGGTCATCGTCCTGGGCGAGGACGTGGCCGACCGTGAAGGCGGAGGGGTTGTCGGCATTACGCGCGGCCTGTCCGCCCGCTTCGGCGACGCTCGTGTCCGATCCACCCCCATCGCCGAACAGGCGATCATGGGCGCGGCCATCGGCGCGGCGATCAACGGCTACAAGCCGGTCGCCGAGATCATGCTGATGAACTTCACGACCGTGGCCATGGACATGATCGTAAACCACGCCGCCAAGCTGCGGTTCATGTCAGGTGGCCAGACGACGGTTCCGATCGTGATCCGCATGATGACAGGCGCCGGCATCGCGGCCGCCGCCCAGCACAGCGACTTCCTGGAGGCCTGGTTCGCCCACACGGCGGGGATCAAGGTTGTTGCCCCGTCGAATGCCGCCGACGCCAAAGGACTGATGCTGTCCTGCATCGCCGATCCCGACCCCTGTATGTTCATCGAATGCTCGCGTGCCTACGGCAATGCCTGTGAGGTTCCAGCCGACCAGGGGCCGATCCCGCTCGGCAAGGCCCGGATCGCCCAGGAAGGCCGCGACGTCACCATCATCAGCTACTCCGAAATTTTCATGCGCGCCGAGGCTGCGGCCAAGGAGCTGGAGGCGGATGGTGTCTCGGTCGAACTTATCGATCTGCGGACCATCTCGCCATGGGACCGCGAGACCGTCATCGCCTCGGTCCGCAAGACCGGTCGCGCCGTGATCGCACACGAAGCCGTCCGCCAGTTCGGTGTCGGTGCCGAGATCGCCGCCACCTTGCAGGAGGAGTTGTTCGGCGAACTGAAGGCACCGGTGAAACGACTCGGCGCCCCCTATACGTCGGTGCCTTTCTCGCCTGGCCTCGAACAGCTGTTCATCGTGTCGGTCAAGGATATCGCCGACGCCGCCCGCGCCACTCTCGGCGCGAATACTCCCGCGGCCTTGGCCGTTTCCTGACCACAGGTACAGAACCATGGCATTCGACATTATCCTGCCCAAGATCGGCTTCTCGATGACGGAGGGCGTCCTCAGCGAATGGCTTGCAGACGACGGCGCAAGCATCACTGAAGGCCAGCCGCTCTACTCGATCGAGAGCGACAAGTCGGTCAACGAAGTTGAGGCGCCGGCCTCGGGCACGCTTCGGATCACGGGCGTCGCAGGCACGACCTACGACGTCGGCGCCGTCATCGGCACGATCGAGTAGGACACCCATGGTCGATCCGCTCGGCTTCGCAGGCAAGCGGGTCGTCGTCACGGGATGCGCGTCGGGGATCGGTCACGCCACCGCATCGCTGCTGGTCCAGGCCGGCGCAGAGGTTCACGGAATCGATCTGCACCCGTCGGACCTATCGCTCGCGGCTTTCAGCAAGGTCGATCTCGGCGCCCCCGTGTCAATCGATACGCTGGGATTTGAAGGTCGGCTGGACGCACTCTTCAACTGCGCCGGGATGTCACCGACAAGACCCGCCGCCGAGATTGTGCGCGTAAACTTCCTGGGCACCCGGTATCTGACCCAGAAACTTGTCGATCACATGAGCGTCGGAAGCGCGATCGTGAATGTTTCCTCGAACGGCGGCGCTCGGTGGCGAAATCGCCGATCCGACCTGCTCGCGTTTGTCGATACGGTCTCGTTCGCCGAAGGGGTCTCCTGGTTCGATACGCACAGGCTCGCGATACCCAACGGCTACGCCTTTTCCAAGGAAGCCCTCATCGTCTGGACGCTCCAGCAGTCTCAATCGCTGATCCGGCGCGGTATCCGCATCAACGCGACCAGCCCCGGCGCGGTCCAGACCCCGATGCTGGTCGATATCGAGACCAGGGTGCCAGGTGAAGTGATCGACGCCGTCGCTCAACCGATCGGCCGACGCTCGACGCCGGTCGAGCAGGCATGGCCACTCTTGATGCTGGCCAGCGATGCAGCAGCCTACATCAACGGTGTTGACCTCGCCGTGGATGGCGGCTGGGCCGCCGGCATGATGTTGGGGGACTAGATGGAACTCGGCAGGGTCGCAGCCGAACTCCAAGGGCCGCTGCGCAAGGTGCCTCCCACACCGTTCAACAGCGCGCTCGGACGATGGGCGATCAACGCCGCGATCGGTCTGATTCCGGCCATCGCCACCGAAGGCGTCGAGATGCGCGGGGTCGCCGGCGCCGCGCGCGGGTTGAGGGTTCACATCCCCCTCGTCCGAAAATCGAAGGGCGCCCTGCTGTGGATTCACGGTGGCGGATACATCATTGGACGCCCGGTCCTCGATGATCGGCTTTGCGGCGCGACGGCTCGAAAACTGGGAATCCCCGTGATTGCGGCCAGCTATCGCCTCGCTCCCAAACACCCCTTCCCTGCCCCGCTCGACGACTGTTTCGACGCCTGGCGGTGGGTGCAGGATCATGCGTCCGATCTGGGCATAGATCCGAACCTGGTGGCGGTGGGCGGCCAGAGCGCCGGCGGCGGGCTGGCCGCGAGTTTGGTCCAGCGCATCAATGACAATGACGGCCCCAGTGCAGCCGCGCAGTGGCTGTTCAGCCCCATGCTGGACGACCGAACGGCCGCACGGCGTGACCTGGATGCTGCCCGGAATTTTGTCTGGAACAATCGGCAGAACGCCTTAGGCTGGTCTGCCTATCTGGCGGCCGAACCCGGAGGGCGAGACATGCCCGACTATGCGTCGCCGGCCCGGCGCAGCGGACTGGAAGCCCTGCCGCCCGCCTGGATCGGCGTCGGGGATCTCGATCTGTTTCTGGACGAGAACCGCGCCTATGCCGACCGACTTCGGGCGGCGGGCATCGACGTCGTGATCGACACCATTCCCGGCGCGCCCCACGGCTTCGAGTCCTGGGCCTATGACACCGCGATCGCGCAAGACTTCATCAAGAGCGCACAGGCCTGGCTGGAAAAGACTCTGGACCAGCCAGAGACGGCAGCAGGAGGAAGCCATGAGCGACACTGAGACCCCCAAGTCCGGCTTCGCAATCTACCGCGCCAAGGATGCACCGGGCCTTATGGACACGGGCCGAATGTCCATCGCGCCGACGACCGATGTTCAACGGGCGGGAATGAAGTGCCTTGTCGCCGTCGGTTATCTTGACGGCGACGAAACCACGGTGCTGGTCGACAAGCCCGGCTTCGCGCTGACCCACGCCTGGCTCAAGGCGAGCTATCCGCTGGCTCTGCACAGCCACGACTCCGACTGCCTGTATCATATCGTCGCCGGCAGCCTCAGAATCGGGACGGAGGAGTTGGGACCGCGCGACAGCTTTTTCGTGCCGGCAAACACACCCTATACCTACACGCCCGGGCCCGATGGCGTGGAGGTGCTGGAGTTCCGACACGAGCAGGCGTTCAACTTCGTCAACCTGTCGAAGGGCGAGGCTTTCTATAAGAAAGCCGCCGTGACCATTTCGACAAATCGTCAAGCTTGGCAGGCTGCGAGACCGCCTTCTGGATTCGAAAGTTCAGGCGACTGAGGCCTGCGTGGGATGAGCCCCTGTCTGACCACCGGCGGCGAGAGACGGTGATGGCTGTGGCTTGGGGGGCTTCACGTGGGTGCCCACCTCGGAGACCTTGTACCCGTTCGGGTATACGGTTCGGATCAAGGCCTCATGCTGGCTCGGCGTACCGTCTGGGACAGGATCAGCGGCCGCAGCGCGTTTGAGCAAGACGTCGGCAAGACTCTTCATGAATTTGGACCCCGGCTTGATGCCGCAGGCTCGGGCCACACGGGGGTCCAGCTGCGCCGAAAGCAAGGGCCCGATCATCGGACGCAACCATAACGGCATCAAGGAGCGGTTGAACTTGATGAAGACCTTGGCGAGTTCCTCGTTGCGCGGTTCGTAGCGGGTTTCAGTGTCGAGATAGTGGGAGAAGAAGGCCTGCGCCTCGGCGTAGGTCGGCGGAAGCGGCTTTGGAGATCCAAACGCCCGGGTCTGGTGGCTGTAGTACCGAAGGACGGCTTCACGTTCCTTGTCCGTGACCGGGCGCCAGCCGTAGCGTTCGGCCAGTTCGATCGAGCCGACCACCTCCTCGATCCCCACGGCCAGAAAATCATCCGTCTCGATATCGTATTGTTTGTGCATGGCGTTCACGCGACGGGCGGCATCGCGCCCCTCCCCCACGAAGCCTTCCGTCAGGACCTTGCTGGCCAGGATGGTCGTGTCGATCACCCGCTTGGCGACGCGCTTCTCCAACTCCCCGGATGCGTGCAGCACCTTCGATATCCGTGGACCCGAATAGGTCATCAGGAACCCGTTGAAGGCCTTGGCCATCATGGCGGACTGAAAGTCGCCGTAGAACAGGAGCGTGATCTCCCGATAATCGGTCTCTACATCCAGCGACTCGATCTTCCTCAGCCGTGCGTAGCGATCCGGCTCGCCCAACCAGCGCTTATCCTGGCGATTCATGTCGTCCCCCATTCGTCGTTCTTCTTGATGAAATGCTCGAGCAGATCAGCCGCCACGATCAGCAGGGACGCACCCAGTCCCTTCCCGTCGTCCCGGGCAGCCTGCAGACAGGCCCAGCCGAGATCACGCATCACGACCAGGGCCCAGGCCCGCGCAAGGTCGTGTGCGCCGCTGTTGTCCAGAGCCGCCGCAAAGGCCGGCAGCCGTGCTGCCAAGGCGTCGATCAATCGTTCACCGATCTGGCTCACGGCCATGGGCGCATCGACGCGTTCTGAAAGGTGAGTAATGAGGATTGCCGGTGTCCTGTCGTCGGCAATGTAACGGGCGAGTTCGCCGACCCAGACGCCGATCTCGGCTCGTGACGGGTTCGGGCTCGGCAGTCTCTCGACGACCTTGCACAGGGCGTCACCGTAAGCCTTGGCGATATGGGTGAGCATATCAGGCTTGTCCGGGAAATAGAGATAGAGCGTCGAGCGGGAGACGCCAGCCGCCTGGGCGATCTCGTCGATTGTCGCCTCATGATAGCCGCGGCCGAAGAAGGTCTCGCGCGCAGCATCCTGGATCCGAGCGCGCGTATGGGCGCGATGGGAGTCGCGAAGGGACAAGGGCCTTGCATCCGACATAGTGCCAGACTAGCTAGATCGGACGCTATGTACAATGATCGGACACAATGTCCGGCATTTTTCGGCTTAGGCGCTTTGGGCGCGATCCGCGACAATGCTGGCGCCGGAAATGAAGCTGGCGCGATCCGACGCCAGATAGAGGATCAGGTCGGCAACCTCTTCGGCGCGACCAGGCCGGCCGGTCGTGACCATCTTCATCACCGTCTCCGGCGGCCCGACCTTGGCCAGAATGGTATAGAGGTCCTGAGCCATCGAGGTGTCGATCAGCCCGGGATGAACCGCGTTGATGCGGATATCATGCCCGGCCCGCGCGACTTCGAGGGCTGCGCTGCGGGTGTAGTGCGCCACCGCTGCCTTGCTCGCTCCGTAACTGGCCATGATCGGGTTGCCCTTGAGCGAGGCCGCAGAGGACAGATTGATGATCGCGCCCTTCCCAGCCGGGCGCATGAAGCTGAGCGCGACCGCCATCCCCAGCAGCGAGCCCTCCACATTGATCGCGAAGGTCCGACGATAGATCTCCAGGTCCGCGTCGCCGACCCGATCGGACAGGGACACGCCGGCGCTGTTGACCAGAATATCGAGCCGACCGAACCGTGATCTGATCCAGTCCGCGAGTTCACCCCACGCCACGGCGTCCGTGACATCCAAGGCGCGAGCCTCGGCCGTGCCCCCGATGGCCTTTGTCGTCGCCTGAAGGCCGGGGGCGTCCCGGTCCACGGCGATGATTGTTGCACCCGCGTCCGCGAGGGCGCGGGCCGCAGCCCGCCCGATACCGGCGGCGGCACCGGTCACCACTGCAACGCGCCCCGTCAGGTCGATCCAGCGCGCGGACATCAGACCATCGTCGCTGCGGGCCATTCGCCCCGAACAAGGGACTCGACGTCAGCATAACCCTGAGAATCGCCTTCGCGGATTCTGAGCGGCCGATCGCGAACTTCCCAGCGCGCGCTTTCCGCAAGCTTGACGGGGTCGTTGACGTCCTCGACCAGTTCGCCGTCCAGGAAGTCATCGCCCTTGTAGGCGCCGTGGATCAGACCATTCCAGGCCCCGTACATCCCGGGTTGCAGGCGGAATCCCATCTCGGGATTGATGGCTTCAACCTCGAACACGCGCTCGGTCACGTCGCGACGACCACTGGATTCCAGCACGTACAGCTTGCCGCCCATCATGGCATGATCCGACTTGCGATAGGTCAGCTCCGGGTAAACCCGCAGCAGCTTGGTCTGACGACCGTCGGCCTCGTTGATGAAGCCGGTGAAATAGTCGAGGCCGCGAGGCTCGCGATACTCGCGGAAATAATAGTTCAGGCCGTATCGGCTGCCGTCCGGGCGTTCGAGACATCCGACGAACCAGTTGAAATGGAAGTCGGTGCTCGCGCCCTTCGGCGGCGGAACCAGATCGACGGGATCGATCCCGACGTGCTCTCGCACGCCCCAGCTATGATCTCGAACCCCGAACCAGTCGTCGGGATTCACCGGGATTCTTTCGCCTTCGATCCGTATCCACCCGCTGATCGTCCCGGTCTGATGATAACGAACCACGTCGGTCGCCAGCCGGCCATTATGAACCTCCCGATCTCGCCCCTCGAAGAAGGCGGGCATCAGGTCGGTGAAGGTCAGATCGAACTCGAGCGGCTGCGCAGCGTTCGCGTCACAGGTCACTCGAATTCGGCGAAACGGCTCCAGGACTTCATAACGCAGAGGCCCGACCGCCAGATCGTCGATGGCGGGGCGCAAGACGCGGCTGGCCCTGATCGTACGCTGGCTCGTGCCCTGCTGACAGCCGGCGAAACCATCCAGCACATTCCGGTTGCTGTATTTGCCCAGGCCGAAATCGACCTGAAGCGACCCGTCCTTGCGGAACAACGTCATCCAGATCTTCTCGGTCCAGCCGCGATCGGCCGTCTCCACCGTCGCGTGGGTATTGGCGATCTGGTGGTTCAGAAACTCATCCGCGCCGGTCAGCGCCGCGATCGTGGGGACCATGTTAGCCGCCTTTATTTGAAATCTGCGTATCCGAAAGTTAGCCGAGGACGCCATCCATCAGGGCAATGTTGGAGTCCAACATCTCTTTCCAGCGCGCCATCTTGGGATCGTGCGACTCGCCCGCCACGATCATCTGGAAGCCGCGCGCGACGATCGCAGCGATCTTTCCGATCGCCGCGGCCTCGTACCACTCGAATCCTTGCGCCGATCGCCCCGACGCGGCCTCCCAGGCCTTCACCGCCTCGTCACGACTGATGATCCCGGACAGCGATGGCAAGGGGACGCCGAAATAGATTTCAGGGCGGAAGAAGTAGAGCACATAGCCCAGGTCAGTCAGCGGCTCTCCGTTGTGGCCCAGTTCCCAGTCCAGAACCGCCGAGAGCCTGAAGTCGGACCACATAAGGTTCGCAATCTTGGGGTCTCCGTGGACCGGAGACGCCGGTCCCGATCGCGGCGCGGGTCTGGACAGAAGCCGATCATAAAGTGCGACCAGAGCTGGGCAGTCGGCGTTGGCAGCCCAACTGCGCCACTTGCGAGCATCTTCCTCCGGGGTGGCAGGGGTTCCGAATGATGCCAAAGGCTGAAGCGTGGCGATCGACCCGATCGCCGCCACCCATTGGCGCGACACAGACCTCCGTTGATCGGGGGTCGCTTCAGTGAACCATTCAGGCAGGACATAGTCGGTCACCGCAGCTCCAGGGACCTTCTCCATGATGAAGAACGGATCGCCCAGAAGGCCTGGGTCCTCTTCAATATGAAGGATGCGCGGAGTCGGCAGGACATCAGGAAGCGCGCCGAGCTCCTGATAGACCCGGCCCTGTGTGATGACCCCGTGCCCTTGGAGGACAGGCGGCGTACTGGGCGGTAGCCGCAGAATCGCGTCGAGCCCCTCAAGCACGTAGGTCTCGTTGGAATGACCTGCGGTCAGCGGACGGATGCCCGTTATCTCGGCGCCGCGAGGCACTCCCGTGCGGA
Source organism: Brevundimonas sp. (assembly GCF_016463485.1). Lineage (GTDB taxonomy): Bacteria > Pseudomonadota > Alphaproteobacteria > Caulobacterales > Caulobacteraceae > Brevundimonas. The sequence continues at coordinate 78,698 of NZ_JAEMRD010000001.1, read as the reverse complement.
GCCCCGCCAAAAGCACATTGATGTCGCGTTCGGCCGCCATCTCAGACCTTCTCGAGGATGTGCACGCCCGCGACGCCGGCAACGCTGCTGAAACCCAGCACATGGGCCAGGCCAAGGCGCGCGCCCTGCACCTGTCGAGCCCCCGCCTCCCCGCGAAGATGCATGACAATCTCGACGATATTGGCGATCCCGGTCGCGCCGATCGGATGCCCCTTCGACAGAAGTCCGCCCGACACATTCACCGGAATCCGCCCGCCCAGCGCCGTGGCCCCACTATCGATCAGGGCGCCAGCCTCCCCATCGCCGCACAAACCCAGGTTCTCGTAGTGCAGAATTTCTGCGGTCGCGAAACAGTCGTGCAACTCGATCAGGTCAAGATCACCCGGCCCGATCCCCGCCATCTCATAGGCCTTTGAGACGGCAAGACGGGTGACTGAATCCGCATCCAGCAATACCGGATTGCGCGGCTCATAGGGGTCCGACGCCAGCGCGGAACCCCGCACCTTCACGGCCCGAGAAAGGCCCATCTCGCGGGCCTTCTTCTCGGACACTAGGATGGCGGCGGCGGCGCCGTCGACATTGGCCGAGCACATCAGCTTGGTCAGGGGCGTGGCGATCATTTCGCTGGCCAGGACTTCCTCCAGCGGCGTTTCGCGCTGGTACATCGCCTTGGGATTCATGGTCGAATGGTGATGGTTCTTGACCGCGACCTGGGCGAACTGTTCCATCGTCGTGCCGTATTTGCCGGCGTGGATCATCCCCGCCTCGGCGAACATCGCCGGGGTCGTTCCCGATCCGAACAACCCCTCGGGCGAAGGGCCGTCGCCGATCGGCCCGCCGAGCAATCCCTTGGGGTTCTTCTCGGCCCCGACCGCGAGTGCGACATCATATAGACCGCTCTTGATGGCGACGAACGCCTCGCGAAAAGCGGTCGCGCCCGAGGCACAGGCGTTCGAGACGTTGACGCATGGTATCCCCGTCTGACCGATCTGTTTGAGGATCTGCTGGCCGATCATCGAGGCGGCGTTGAACGTCGATGAGGCATAGACGATGTCGAGATCGCGAACGGTCAGTCCGGCGTCGTCGAGCGCCAGCAGCGCAGCCTCGGCACCCAGTTGTGCCGGTGTGCGATCGGGGTATCGACCAAACCGGATCAGGTCCGCGCCGACGACATAGACGTCGCTCATTCCGCTGCTCCTGCCTTGACGAAATGAAAACCGACATAGGGCGCGCCGTCGGGCGTCCGTGCGCCACCGGCGTCGTCAAACACCAGTGAAACCGGCAGACCGACACCCATGGACTCCGGATCGACGCCGCGGACCGTGCCCTTCAGCGTCAAGCCGTCATCCAGGTCGACGATCGCCGATACGAACGGTGTTTTCACGCCTGGAAAACTCCGCAAGACCGTCGACCAAGTGACGATACGACCCCTCTCGCCGACGCGGAAAGCCTGAGGCGGCGTTCGGGAGGTACAGGCCCGACAGGCCATCGGCTGGTCGATCATGACCGCGCCGCAGTCCGCGCAGCGAAAGCCCTCGATCGAGGGCTCGCCGGTCTCGGCCACGCGGATCGCGGCGTGGGCCGGTCTCGCGACAAGCGCATCAACGGCCATCAGACGGGCGTCCCGTATTTCAGTCGCAGGGCCTTCTTGTCCGGTTTGCCGACAGCGGACAGCGGAATGGCCTCCACAAAAACCACTGACTTCGGAGCCTGAACGGCCCCCTTCTGCGAACGGACCAGGGCGATCAGGTCGTCAGGACGCGGCTCGGAGCCTGGCACGGCAACGACGATCGCCATCACCGCCTCGCCCCATTTCGGATCCGGAACGCCGATGACCGCGGCCTGTCTGACGCCCGGGTGGGTCGCCAGCACATCCTCGACCTCGCGCGCGAAAACGTTGAAGCCGCCGGTGACGATCATGTCCTTCTTGCGATCGACGATGCGCAGGAAGCCGTCCGGCCCCTTGATGGCCACGTCGCCCGTATGCAGCCAGCCGCCCTCGAAGACCTTCTCCGTTTCCTCGGGCATCCCGAGATAACCCGCCATGAGCAGCGGCCCGCGCACGCAGATTTCGCCAGGTTGGCCGTCTTCGACCTCACGGCAATCATCGTCCAGCAGCGCGACGTGGACCCAGGGCGTGGGCCGGCCGCAACTCGCGAGCCGCAAAGGATCATCGGTCAGATGCTCCTTGCGCCGCATGACGGTGACCGACAGCGGCGCTTCGGCCTGGCCATAGAACTGGAAGAAGATCGGGCCAAGCTTGGCGATCGCATCTTTCAGCCGCGAGGCCGGGAACGCCGATGCGCCGTAGAAGACCACCTCGAGACTGGAAAGGTCGAACTCGCCGAAACGCGGATGGTCGATCAGCGCAAGCACCATGGTGGGCACCATCAGGGTCGCGGTGATCCGGTATTTCTCGACCGCCGCCATGAACCCGACGGGGTCGAAACCGGGCAGGACCACCATGGCCCCGCCCTTGACCAGGATCGGTGTCAGCGACGCGGCCCCCGCATGGCTCAGCGGCGCGCAGATCAGGTAGCGGATTTCCTCCGGCCATTCCCATTCGGTGAGCTGGATGAGGGACGCCGTCAGGATGCCCCGATGGGTCACCATGATGCCCTTGGGTTTGCCGGTGGTCCCTCCGGAATAGGCGATCCGCGCCAAGGCGTCCGGATCGACGACGGGAGACGCCAATGGCCGGGCCTCGTAGGCGGCAGCGGCCATGTCCAGGGACCGCGCGCCCTGCCCGCCCAAGGCCAGAAAGTGCTTGATACGAGGGGCGCGCCGCTCGATCTCGGCGACCTGCGCCTCGAAATGATCGGCATCGTAGATCAGAAGGTCGATCTCCGCGTCTTCGATGACATACAGATAGTCTTCGACCGACCCCATCGGGTGCAGGGACGTTGCCACAATCCCGGCGAAGGTCAGGCCGACGGATGCCGCGGGCACTTCCGGTCGGTTCTTCGACAGCAAGGCCGCGCGCAGGGGACGCGGCGACAGTGCGCCATAAGTCTGGGCGTAACGGCTGACCGACGCGGCCATCTGGCCCGCAGTGACTGTGCGTCCGTCGTCGAGGATGACGACGGGCCGATCAAGATCGCGGCTCAAGGCGTGGGCGAGCAGGTCGGCGCCGTGGATGGGCTGGCGAAGGACGGCGTCGGGCACGGACGCGGAGGTGGTACTCGGCGTCGCCAAACCGGTCATGCCGCGCCCTTTACGAAGGTCTGCGGCGGCACCAGTGCGGGCGAGTTGTGGAACAACTGGTTGGCGATGATGGCGTAGTGCATCTCCGAGGCACCCTCAGCGATCGTCTTGGCCTTGGCGTCGCGCATGTAGCGGTTGACCCCGGTGGAATCCATGATCCCACTGCCGCCCCACATCTGAAGCAGCTTGCAGCAGATCTCGAAGCAGGCGTCGCCGATGAACGCCTTGCAGGCGTTGGAGGTCGCAGGCTGCATCTCGCCGCGGTCAAAGGCGGCGGCCGTGTCGTAGAGCAGCGCTCGACAGGCCTGGATCTTGGCCCAGGCCTCGGCCATCCAGTAACTGATTGGCTGAAGCTCGGACATGTTGCGCCCGTAAAGCCGGCGGTCCTTGACGTACTCCAGCGTCAGGTCGAACAGCCCTTCTGCGCATCCGATCGAGGTCGCAACGTGCCCCAGGAGATTGGCGTGGTTGGCGGCGCGGTGGCTGAATCCGCCTGTCAGAAGATCGCCCAGCACATTCTCCGGCTCGATCCGGACGTTGTCGAAGGCGATCGGCCCCGTGTTCGTTCCCCGCCAGCCCAGCTTGTGCTCATAGGGCGCAATGTGAAGCCCCTCGGCCTCGCGCTCGACGATGACGCAGCCGAAGCCTTCCTTGCCGTCGTTGTCGCGTGTGCGGCACATAACCAGATAGGTCTGCGCGGGCCCTTGTGTGCAGTAGAGCTTGGAACCGTCGAGGCGGAAGCCGTTGCCGTCGGGGATGGCCCGCGTCAGGTGCTCCATGACATTGCCGGCACCCGCAGGCTCGCTCTGCGAATAGGCCATGAGCCGCTCCCCCGAGGCGGAGCGTGGCAGGATGCGCTGCTTCTGCTCTTCGGTGCCCAGGATCGCCACAGCAGCCGGACACAGGATCATCTCGACCGTCAGGGCGCCCGCAAACGCTGGGCTGGCCTTGGCGATCTCCTCGCAGACAAGGCAGACCGAGACCATGTCCGCTCCGGACCCGCCATACTCCACGGGGGTGTAGAGCCCGTACAGCCCGAACTCTGCCGCCTTGGCGATCAACGAGTCGGGAGTCTTCTCCTCCATGTCGATCTGGTTGGCGATCGGCATGACTTCCTTGCGGGCGAAGGCTTCGGCCATGTCGCGCAGGGCGCGCTGGTCGTCGGTCAGGATCATGGTCGGTTCCTCACGCACCCGACCACCCGCGCGGTCAGAACGAGGGGGTTGTCGCCCACGCCGTGGTGCGCAGAAAGGGTCAGGCAGCACAAAACGCCACGGCGATGCCGCGCATCGTAGAGGCGACGCGGGGGCGATAAATGCGCCGGTCGCATTGCATTGAAACAGGCGGGCGCTATCCCTCTGCCCGATCCTGGCGGCGGCGATCGCCGGGGGGATTCAGGCGTGAACAGCGATGGACTGGCGGCGAACGATGACGGCTCCAAACGACACGCAAGCCCTAAAGGCCCTCGTCGGAGATCGCGTCCATCTGGACGAAGCGCTGAAGGCTGCCGACGTGGCCCCCCTGCTGATGGTGCTGATCCACCTTGGCGGCGACCCGGCCTGGCTGGACCGGATCGCGCCCCACATCCAGGGGCCCTGGAGCTTTCACGAACACACGCCAGATGCGCTGAAGGCGGAACTCCGCCAGGCCGTGGCCGATTTACTGGCTGACTATGCATCCACCGGCCGGCAGTTGCCGATCACGCCGCCGATGCACCTCCTGCCCCGGATGCTGGATGTCTGCACGGGCCAGAAAGTCCCGGCCGAATACTATCCTATGGTCCTCGAAGAGATGGACCTAGCAGGCGACGATCCCAAGACCGTCAAATGGCGCGAACCAGTGGCTCGCGAGACGCTCGACCATTTCAACGTCCTGGTCATCGGCGCGGGCTTCTCGGGCGTCGCCATGGGGATCAAGCTCAAGGAAGCCGGGATCGCCTTTACCATCATTGAAAAGAACGAGACCGTCGGGGGCACATGGTACGAGAATTCGTACCCGGGCTGCGGCGTCGATACGGCCAATCACTTCTATTCGTACAGCTTCAATAATAACCACGACTGGGATCATTTCTTCGCCAAACGCGACGAGATATTCCACTATATTCAGCGCAACTCGGATGCGAACGCACTCGGCGATCAGATCCGCTACAACGAAGAAGTCACCAGCGCAGAGTGGGACGACGCGGCCCAGCTGTGGCGGGTCGAGATTCGCGGCAATGACGGCAAGTCTTCCAGCGCGACGGCCAACGTCGTCGTGAGCGCGGTCGGCCAGCTGAACCGGCCGCAGATGCCGACCATTCCCGGAATGGACGATTTCGAGGGGCCGGCCTTCCACACCGCACGCTGGAACCACGAAGCCGACATCGCCGGCCGCCGCGTGGGTCTGATCGGCACCGGTGCCAGCGGGATGCAGGTCGGTCCGGCCATCGCACCGATCGTCGACAATCTGACCATCTTCCAGCGGTCGCCCCACTGGGCCATGGCCAATCCACTCTATTTCGAGACCGTCTCGGACGACAAGAAGTGGGTGCTCAAGAACATCCCCTTCTATGCCAAATGGTTCCGGTTTCAGCTGTTCTGGTCGTCGTCGGACGGCTTCCATCCGATGCTCCAGATCGATCCGAACTGGCCGGACCAGAAGCGGTCGCTCAACGCCGCCAACGCCAAGATCCGCGAACAGTTGGAAGCGCACATCGCCAGCGAACTGAATCATGATCCGGAGCTGATCCGGAAATCGACGCCCGACTATCCGCCTTACGGAAAGCGGATGCTGCGCGACAATCACTGGTACCGGATGCTGACGCGGACCAACGTCGATCTGGTCACCGACCATATCGACCATATCGAGAAGGACGCCGTCGTCACCAAGGACGGCGTACGCCATCCGGTCGATGTGCTTGTGTTCGCCACCGGGTTTCAGGCCCGGCGGATGCTTAGCCCCATGCATATCCAAGGCCGTGACGGCGTCACCATCCGTGCAAGTTGGGGCGAGGACGATCCTCGCGCGCATCTGGGCATGACCATGCCCGGCTTCCCCAACCTGTTCCTGATCTATGGCCCCAATACCAACCTGGCCCACGGCGGCAGCGCGGTGTTCCATTCGGAATGCCAGATCCGCTACATCATGCAGGCCATCCGTGAACTGGTCGAAACCGGCGCGACTTCGGTCGAGGTCAAGGAAAAGCCCTTCTGGGACTACCAGGAGAGGGTCGATGTGGCGCACCGGGGCATGGTCTGGTCGCACCCCGGTGTGACCAGCTGGTACAAGAACGCGGCGGGCCGGGTGACGCAGAACTCGCCCTGGCGGCTGGTCGACTATCGCAACATGACCGAAGTGTTCGATCCGACAGAGTATGAGTTTCGGGGTGGGGCGACAGGCTCGGAGAAGGCGGCATGAGCCTCGCCGCCCTGCTGAAGCCCCGATCGATCGCCATTATTGGCGCGTCCGACAATCCGAAGCGTGTCGGCGGCATTCCCATGGAGCTACTGGCGCGCGCCGGGTTCGAGAAACTTTATCCCGTCAATCCCAAGAGCCCGACCGTTCAGGGCCGCACGGCCTATGCGGACATCGAGTCCGTGCCGGAAGTGGTGGACCTCGCCCTCCTCGCCCTCGGCGCTGACGATGTCGTGCCCTATCTCGATCGCTGCCATGCCGTCGGCGTAAAGTCAGCCATCGTCTTCGCCGCGGGTTATGCCGAGACCAATGAAGCGGAAGGCTTGGCCCGCCAGGCCCAACTAGAAGCGTTCACCGCCCGCACCGGCATGCGCGTCGCCGGCCCCAACTGCATGGGCAACGCTAACTTCGTCGATGGCATCTTCACCACCTTCGGCACCAGCTTCCAGCCCGGCGACCCTGCCGGTTCCACGGCGCTGCTGACCCAGAGCGGCAATATGGCCGCCACCGTCTACCGCATCGCGCGCCGCGCCGGGGTGGCCTTCAGCCACGTCATCAACACCGGCAACGAAGCGGACGTCGATTTCGCCGACTACTTGGGTTTCCTGGCCGAGGACCCTGATACGACCTGCGCCCTCTGCTACATCGAGGAACTGCGGAACGGTCCTGCCTTCCTGAAGGCCGCAGCCGCCTTCCGGGCCAAGGGCAAATTGCTGGCCGTCTTCAAGGTCGGCTCCAGCGAAAAGGGCGCCGAGGCCGCCCGCTCGCACACTGCGGCTCTGGCCGGTGACACAGCCGCCTATGACGCCGCCTTCACAGCGGCCGGGGTTGCACGGGCGGGCGAACTGGTGGGCCTGTCCGACCTCGCCTACCTGAATCAGTTCGGAACCAAGATTGGCGGCAACGCCTGCGCCATCCTGAGCGTCTCCGGCGCTGCGGGGGCCATCCTGTCCGACGCCCTGGCGCTCAACGGCGGCGACGTCCCGACGCTGCCGGACGACATCCAGGCCGCCTTGCGCGCGGAGATCCCGGCCTTCGGCATGGTGTCCAATCCTGTCGACCTGACCGGCAATCTGGTCAACGCCAATGACTTTCTGTTCGAAGCCATCGGTCTGGCGCTTCGGCCCGACGACATCGACGTCCTGCTGCTGTATCTCCCAGGCGTCTTTCTGGAGCGCGCCCTTGATCAGGTCGAACGCGCCGCCGCTGCGTCCAACAAGCTGATCGTCGCCATCGACACCTTCGCTCTCGCCGACCGCACCAAGCTTGCCGCCGCCGGCATCGCCTATTTCGACGACTTCGACCGCGCAGCTCGCGCTGTCGCGACCTACGGCAGATGGAAGGCTCAGGGCAACGCGGTTGTCACCCCGGCGAGCGCCAGCGCGACCTGGCCCGCCTTCCCGGTTGGAGAGTCCGCCCTTTCGGAAACCGAGGCCAAGCATGCGCTCGCGGCCTTCGGCGTTCCGGTGGTCCACGACGCCGTGGTTCATGACGCCGCTGAGGCCCGTGAGGCCGCCCATAGGATCGGCTACCCGCTCGTCGCCAAGCTGGTTAGCCCGGATGTGGCGCACAAGACCGAGCATGGCCTGATCCGGCTGAGCCTCAGGGACGCAGACAGTGTCGTCGAGGCTTTCGAGGCTATGATGGACAAGGCCAGATCCATGCCCGGCGTACGGATCGAGGGCGTGACCTTGGAGCCCATGCTGCAAGGGGGCGTCGAAATCCTGGCAGGCGTCACCCGCGATCCCGTCTTCGGCTGGATGTTGACGGTCGGCCTGGGTGGCGTCTGGACCGAACTCATGAAGGACGTTCAGCACCGGCTGTTGCCCGTCGATGCCGCGGGGGCCGAAGCCATGCTTCGCGGCCTCAAGGGCTTCAAGCTGCTGGACGGCTATCGCGGCGCGCCCAAGGGAGACGTCGCGGCGGCGGGCAAGGCGATCGCCGCCCTGTGCAACGCCGTCATGGCTGGCGGCGAGCGACTTCGCGAAGTGGAAATCAATCCGCTTCTGGTCATGCCGGAGGGTCTTGGCGCGATCGCCGTGGATGCCCTGGTGCTTTTGGACAGCGGACACGACGACACACAGGAGCAGGCCGCATGACCGATCTGGTGGAGCCTAAGGCGACCGAGATCGTCTACGAGACCGAGGAGCCCATCCTCTACGCCGTCGAGGACGGCGTCGCCTGGATCACGATGAACCGTCCCGGTTTCAACAACGCCCAGAACGGTCAGATGACCTATGCGCTGGATGACGCCTTCCAGCGCGCCGTGAACGACGACGACGTCCGCTGTATTGTCCTGGCGGGACAGGGCAAGCATTTCTCGGCCGGGCACGATATCGGCACGCCGGGTCGCGACCTGCACAAGGATTTCGATCGCCGCCTCATGTTCGGCCGCCACGTCAACCGGCCGGCCGCCGAACTGCTCTACACCCGTGAGCAGGAACAGTATCTGGGGATGTGCCGACGCTGGCGCGAAGCCCCAAAGCCGACCGTGGCCATGGTTCAGGGGGCCTGTATCGCCGGAGGTCTGATGCTGGCCTGGGTCTGCGACCTGATCATCGCCTCGGACGACGCCTTCTTCCAGGATCCGGTCGTCCGCATGGGCATCCCGGGCGTCGAGTATTTCGCCCATGCCTTCGAGCTGCCCCCCCGCATCGCCAAGGAGTTCCTGCTGCTCGGTGAGCGGATGACAGCTCAGCGGGCCGAACAGTTCGGCATGGTCAACCGGATCGTGCCGCGCGACAAACTCCGCGAGGAAACCGCCGCCGTCGCCGCCAAGCTGGCCGCCCAGCCTCGCCTCGGCGCCTGGCTGACCAAACAGGCCGTCAACCATGTCGAGGAACTGCGCGGCAAGAGAACAGCCATGGAGGCGGTGTTCCATATGCACCATTTCGCCCACGCCCAGAACGACTTGACGTCCGACAACAGCCTGGGCGGGCTGGACGCGAAATCCATGGCCTCGGCCAACAAGAAGCAGGCCGGCGAGTGAAGCTCGAGTACACCCCTGAACAGGACGCGTTCCGCGCCGAGGTCCGCGCCTGGATGGAGGCCAACGTCCCGTCCGGGCCCCTCCCCTCCTTCGACCTGACGCGCGAAGGGTTCGAAGCCCACCGCGACTGGGAGCGCAAGCTCAGCGAAGGGCGCTGGGGTATGGTCACCTGGCCCGAGGCCTACGGCGGCCGTGCTCTGGACCTGATCCGCTGGCTGATCTTCGAGGAAGAGTACTACCGCGCCAAGGCTCCGACGCGTGTCAACCAGAACGGCATCTTCCTGCTCGGCCCCACCATGATGGAGTTCGGCACCGAGGATCAGAAGGCGCGGTTCCTGCCGCGCATGGCCGCAGGGGACGACATCTGGGCCCAGGCCTGGTCCGAGCCCGGCGCAGGCAGCGATCTTGCCGGCGTTCGCGCCACCGCGACCCGTGACGGCGACCATTACATCCTCAACGGGCAGAAGACCTGGTCCAGCCGCGCCGTCTTCGCCGACTGGGCCTTCGGCCTGTTCCGCGAACCGGGCAGCGAGCGGCACAAGGGCATGAGCCTGATCCTGTTTCCGCTTGATGCGCCCGGCGTGACACGTCGTCCCATTCAGCGGATGGACGGCAAGATGGTGTTCGCCGAACTCTTCCTGGACAATGTCCGGGTGCCGGTTGCCGATCGCTTGGGCGACGAAGGCCAGGGCTGGCACGTCTGCATGGCCACCGCAGGGTTCGAGCGCGGGCTGATGCTACGCTCGCCCGCCCGTTATCAAGTCGCGGCGTCCAACCTGCTGACACTGTACGAAAACAACAAGAACTCGCTCCCGGCCTCGGTTGCCGAGCGCGTGGCCCAGAGCTGGATGGATGCCGACGCCTATGCCCTGTCGATCTATTCGACCGCGTCGCGCCTGACGGCGGGCGGATCGATCGGGCCGGAGTCCTCGACAAACAAGGTCTTCTGGTCCGAAATGGATATCGCCCTGCACCAGACCGCGCTCGACATTCTGGGTGGCCGGGCCGAGTTGGCGCCGCCAGACCTGGGCACGACGGCAGTCGACTGGCTGGAGGACTATATCTTCGCCCTCGCGGGTCCGATCTACGCCGGATCGAACGAGATCCAGCGCAACATCATCGCCGAGCGGATGCTCGGCCTGCCGAGGGCCTGAGCCGATGCAGTTCGCCTTCGACGAAGATCAGCTCGCCATGACCGACGCCGCGCGGGTCATGCTGGTCGAGACCTGCACCCCCGCCGACCTGCGCCATCTTCTGGAGCGGAACGAAGCCTGGGATGAGGCGCGTTGGAACGCTATCCGGGACATGGGATTGGTAGCGATGCTCGCCCCCGAGGACGCTGGCGGTCTCGAGCTCGCACCGGTCGACTTGGTCGGCATTGCAGAGGCTGCGGGCTATGTAGGCCTGCCCGAGCCTCTGGTCGAACAAGCCGGGATTGTCGTCCCGTTGCTAGCTTCGCTTGCCGACGATCGCGGCTGGATCGAGCGTGTGATCAGGGGCGAGGTCGTCGCCGTCGGCCATCCGGCAAATCCGTTCGTCGCCGACGCGGATACGGCCGGTGCCTTCGTCCTCCCTCATGGCGCGGAGCTCCATCTGGTAGAACGAGAACAGGTTTCACTGACGCTCCGGCATAGTGTCGATACCTTCCGTCGGCTGTTCACTGTCGATTGGAGCCCGTCGCCAGAAACCATGGTCGGGTCCGACTGGGGTCAGACCGCCGATCGCGGCGCTCTGTTCACCGCAGCCCAGTTAATCGGTCTTGGCCAGCGCGCCATCGACCTCGCCGTCGCCTACGCCAAGGACCGGACTCAGTTCGGAAAGCCGATCGGCAGCTACCAGGCGGTCAAACATCTGATCGCCTCGGCTCAGGTCAAGATCGAGTTCGCCCGCCCCGTCGTTCACGCCGCTGCTGCCGAGCTCCCCCTCGACACTTTCGCCTCCCGCGCCCGCGTCGCCCATGCCAAGATCGCCGCCGGCGACGCGGCCGATCTCGCCACCCGAACGGCGGTCCAGATCTATGGTGCCATGGGAATGACCCGCGAAGCCGACGTCCATTTCTTCCTCAAGCGTACCCTGGCGTTACGCTATGCCTGGGGTACGGCCTTCGATCATCGGGCGACCGTGATCGAGCGTTTGAACACCCGGCCGACAGGACCCGATATGACCTTTGCCAGTCGGGTGCCAGCGTGAGCGCGACCTTCGCTGTTCCTGGTCTCTCAGACGTCGCCCCGCTGACGGCGAGCGATGACGAGATCGATGCGGCGGTCGGCGATCTCGGCCTGTTGCCGCTTCTGATGTCAGTCGTCCACCTGACAGGCAGCACCGAAATTCTGCGCGCCGCAGGACCGACCCTGAGACCCCAGTATTCCACCGACCTGTCGGGCAGTGTCCCCGCCGACCTCCAGGTCGAACTGCGCGCCAAGGCGGCCCAGGCGATCAAGGCATGGCGTGACGCGGGATGCCCCGCCCCTCATCTTCCAGACACGTTTCAACTGCGCGAGATGATCGCAGCCCTTACAGGAAAGGCGCTCGATCCACGCTACGAGCCCCTGATTTCCGAAGAGCTGGGCTTCGGCGGTGATGCACGCGCCTTCCATTGGGACAGGCCCGTCAAAGAGACGGCAGTGAACGCCAAATCCGTTCTGATCGTCGGGGCCGGGCTTTCCGGTCTGGTGATGGGCTATCGGCTCAAAGAGGCTGGCATTCCCTTTACCATCGTCGAGAAGAACAGCGGCCCTGGCGGCACATGGTTCGAGAACCGCTTTCCCGGCGCGCGCGTGGATGTGCCCAGCCACTGTTATTCCTTTTCCTTCGTGCGCGACCAGACCTGGCCCGAACTCTTCTCACCGTGGCCGGTGCTGCGATCCTATTTCGCGGACTTGGCTGACCGCTTGGGGCTCACGCCGCACATCCGCTACGAGACCGAGGTTCTGCGCGCCGTCTACGATGACGGGTCCGCGCATTGGAACGTGGCGTTGCGCTCGGCCGGGGGTGAGGAACAGGTTCGTGTCGCCGCACTGGTCAGTGCCGTCGGGCAGCTCAACCGCCCCCTGATCCCGGACATAGAAGGCCAGGATAGCTTCAAAGGCGTTCGCGTCCACACATCGAAGTGGACGGAAGACCTGTCGGCCAAAGGCAAGAGGGTGATCGTCATCGGTTCGGCCGCGACGGCCTTGCAGATCGTGCCCGAACTGGCAGAGCAGGCGGCCCACCTCACCGTCTTTCAACGCTCCCCGACCTGGGTTCTGGTCCACCCCGAGTACCGTCGCAAGGTCTCGGACGCCGAGCAGTGGGCGATGAATACCCTACCAGGCTTTGCGCGCTGGACCCGGGCGATCATGTACAACTGGGCGCTGGACGGCTCGCCAGATCACATGGTTATCGATCCGGCATGGACCGGTGGGCCCCAGGCCGTCAGCGCCGCCAATGACGCGGCGCGCGCGCGGTTGACCCAAGGTATGAAGGCCGCCATCGGCGACGATCCGGAACTGCAGGCGAAGCTAATCCCGACCTACCCACCCTATGTGAAGCGACCCAATCTGGGAGACGGCGGCTATTTCCGCGCCTTTCAGCGTCAGAATGTCACCCTGTGCACGGATGGTGCCGTGCGTTTTGACGAGACCGGAATCATCGATGGCAAGGGGGTCCATCACGACGCAGACATCGTCGTCTATGCCACCGGGTTCAAGGCGCTCGAGTATCTGGCCCCGATGGAGATCGTGGGTCGAACCGGAGAGAGAATCGACCGATTCTGGGACGACACGCCACGCGCCCATCTCGGTATCACCGTGCCCGAGTTTCCCAACCTTTTCCTGATGTACGGACCGGGCACCAATCTGGGTTTCAATGGCAACCTGTTCTTCAACTCCGAATGCCAGGCGCGATACATCGCCAACGCCCTGAAATGGATGGTTCAGGATGACATCGACGCGATCGAACTCAAGCCGACGGTGTTTGCGGACTATTGCACTCGGATGGACGCGGCGCTGTCCCGGTTCACCTGGTCCCACGACAGCGCGGGAAGCTGGTACAAGAACGCCGCCGGAAAGGTCATCGCAAATTCGCCCTGGCCGTTGATCGACTACTGGGAATGGACCCGGACACCGGACCCGCATGAGTTCATCACCACGCGCGTGTCGGCTCTTATCGACAGCCTAGCCACTGGAGGCGTCGCCTGATGGCCGTCATTGTCGTCACGGGAGGCTTCGGGGCTCTGGGTCGCGCCGTTGTCCGCCATCTGGCTGATGCCGGGCATCAGGTCGCCGCCGTCGATATGGCTCCCGTCCCGACGGAATCCCTAGCCAAACTGACCCTGGGCGGCGTCGATCTGGCCGAAGAACACGTAGTCGCCGAGGCCTATCGAAATGTGGTCAGCGACCTCGGAGCGATCGGCGGCGTCGTCAACATCGCCGGGGGTTTCGTATGGGAGACCGTGGCGGACGGCTCGCTGGACAGCTTCGACCGGATGTATCGCATGAACCTGCGCACGGCAGCCGCCTCGTGTCGCGCGGCGATTCCGCTGCTTGTGGAGGGATCGGCGATCGTCAACGTGGGTGCTGCCGGGGCCGTCCGGCCTGGCACAGGGTTCGCCGCCTATGCCGCGTCCAAAACCGGCGTTCACGCCCTGACCGAAAGCCTCGCCGAAGAACTCAAGGGCAGGGGCATCCGTGTGAATGCGGTCCTTCCGACCATCATTGACACACCGACGAACCGCGCCGACATGCCCGACGCCGATACGTCGGCCTGGGTCAGGCCGGAGGCGGCGGCGCGGGTCATAGCCTTCCTGCTGTCTCGCGAATCCGGCGCGGTGACCGGAGCCGCCATTCCTCTGTCGCTGGCCGGCTGAAATGGGCCAGTACACCTACGTGGCCTTCATCTGTCCAACACCGGGGCGAGAGCAGGAGTTCGATCACTGGTACGACACCGTGCATATGCCGGACGTGGCCAGAATGCCGGGCGTTGTCAGCGCGCGGCGATTCAACATCGAACGGATCAAGACAAAGGACTGGGAGCCGCCGGCGTGGCGATCCATGGCCATTTATGAGCTTGAGACAGACGATCCCGAAATCACGCTCGCAGCCATCCGAGAGGCCTCTGGAACCGAAATCATGCCGCTCAGCGACGCGATGACAAAGGATGGAATGCTGACGATCGTGGGCCGCCCCACCGCCTCGATCGGCTGAACCTCAGACCGTCCCGACACCGGTCACGGGAGATCCCACCGCCCCGGGTAAGCGAAGCGGCGGCGCGGTCAGCAAAAAGCGTGACCGGCCGTGGGCCCGGAGCCAGTCGGCCAGGTCGGACAGCAGGAACAGTTCGCCCAATGGAATGCCAAGCTTGAACAGGCACAGGTGATGCAGGGGGATATGCGTGCCGTGGCCGTGCGGCACACTGGAGGGCGGCAAAAGCTCCACCGCCTCATTGTCCGACAGGATGGCGACGAGGCCGCTGTCATCGATCCAGCGCTGCAACCGCTCGTCCGCCCCATCCAACCCCGAACACCGATGCTGATCGAAGGGCGCGGACGGATCGTTGTAGCGTCCCAGAAGCGCGCGATCGAAACCCGTCCGCAGGCATAGAACATCTCCGGCCTCGACCGAGGTCCGGTCCGCCTCGAGTATGCGCATTAGCGGGTCATAGCCCACCGCAACTCGCTCCAGGCCGACATGGCTGAACAGATCGACCATGACCCCGCGCGCCTGCAAGGCGGTTTCGGCCAGGGTTTCAATACCCAGGGCCCCTGCGCCATAGGGGCCGTCGAAGGGCCGCCGATCCCGGAGATAATCGACGGGTCCATGGATGTGATCGTTGGCCCGAAAGCCGTTGTAGTAGGTCGCTTCGCGGCGTCCGTCGCCATGGGCGTCATGCAACGCGCCGATGTGGCACAGACTGTCCCACTGGGTCGAGAACTGAAGGCTGATCAGCGCCTTGTCGTCACAGACCACGTCGTCCTGATCGGGGTTCACGCGGGACATCGGATAGTTCAGCGTCGGATCCTCGCCTCGCAGGAAAAACCCCAACTCGGGCGGCTTTCGGCGAGGATGCAGTTCCACGTGTCGCGGACAGTCGAGTGGCAAGGACAGACAGAACGCCAAGCCTTCGCGGACCTCCTGGGCGGCCGCTCGCCGACGCTCCGGCGTGATCAGATTCAGTCGACCAAGCTGGTCGTCCGGACCGAAATCGCCCCAGTTCGAGCCCTCGGGCCGCCGGGTCCAGCGAACAGACTTCGTCATGACATTTCCCTCACGCAGATCATCGATTGCAACGCCCTCGATGCATTGGCAAGAACCAAGCTCCGTTGGAGCTTGCGATGCACCCTATGATCTCGGTTAACACGCTCAGCCTCGCGCCCGCTCCTTTCGACGTCCATGTCGATCAGGTCGTCCGGCTGGGCCTGACCGCGATCAGCCCGACGCTCGAGGAAGTCACGGAGTTCGGCTCCACGCGGGCCCGCCGACTGCTTGACGACGTGGGACTATCCATAGCCACCTTCACCCACCGGGCCTTTGCCTACGCCACACCGGACTTGGCAAAGGCCGGTCGGGAGCGGCTGCTAGCAACCCTGCGTCTCGCACAAGAGATCCAAGCCGATTCCATCACCATGACGACGGGGGGGCGCGAACACCTGAACTGGCCCGACGCTGCCCAAATGTTCGCCCAGGCCATCGCGCCCTGCGCCGAGAGTGCTCGCGAGGTCGGGATCAGCCTGGCGATCGAACCCACATCGCATCTCTACGCCGACGTCTCGATCGCCCATCGATTGGCGGACACGGTCTCACTGGCAAGACAGGCCGGCATTCATCTGGGCATCGACCTTTTCGCCTGCTGGATGGATGCGGATATCGACGCCGCCCTTCGCGCCGCTGCTCCCCTGTGCGCCGTCGTCCAGGTCAGCGACTACGTGATGGGCGACCGCGCCCTGCCCTGTCGCGCTGTGCCGGGCGATGGCGGGATCCCCTTGGGCCGGCTCTTGCCTCAAATCGTGGCCGCAGGGTTCAATGGATGGTTCGATATGGAGATCATCGGCCCGCGGATCGCGGCCGAAGGGCATGAAGCCGCCCTGGCGCGCGCCGCAAACACGATCCGCATGATCCTCTCCGACTGACTCCCCGTTTAGCCGGTTCTCGTTCCTGAAAGTGGGAATGTGCCAAAGGCGCCCGCTTTCACCGAGCCTGCAATGGCGTCGCCATCGATCGTGGCCTCGTTCTCCAGGGTCATCGGCATCGGTGACGTCATCTTGGTCACCCACCGGATCGTGTCGCCCTCGATCGTTCCGTCCGTGATCTCATTGGTTCCCATCTGTCCGGCCTGGGAACCGGTCCAGGTCACGCCGTCGGTCCTGACCGTCAGGACCGCCTTCTGGTCGCCCATCGGTGACTTCACGGTGACTTCATACACGCCGTCGATCGCCATTCTTGTCTCCTGTTGAACCGGATCTTTCGGCAGAACCCGGCCAAAAATCCTACCGGCTCCACCGTATGGCCGACGCAGCCTTTAAAACATCGCCGAGGAGTAAAGTTCGCCCCGGCGATACACGCGCCGAGAGGCAAGTGCGCTGCTGACAGAACTTCCGGCGCCCCCGCATGGTGGGCCGACGATCGAGCAGGCCAGCGCTCGACGCCGCCTTTCAACTCGATAGGCAAGGTCGCGATCAACCAGCAACCATGCGAGCACGACGATGACCGACATTCAGGACTGGATCGCCATCTGCGAGGTCAAGGCGCGGTACTGCCGCTTCATGGACACCAAACAGTGGGACGCGTGGCGCGAACTGTTCACCGAAGACTACGAGCTGGATGTTTCGGAGGCCGGCGGACCGCCGCCGATCAAGGGCCGGACGGAAGCCCTCGAAATGGCCATGTCCTTCGTCGTGCCCGCGATCACTGTCCATCAGGTCCATTTTCCCGAGATCACTATCAACGGAGACACCGCCGAGGGCATCTGGGCCATGCAGGATCGGGTCGTCTTCGGACCGCAGGGTCCCTCTCTCTCGGGCTTCGGCCATTATCGCGACCGGTTTCGGCGTCTGGACGGGGTCTGGAAGATCTCGGCGTCAAAACTGACACGGCTGCATGTCGATATCGTCGCGATCGGCTAGCACCACGACGGCAGCGGTTAGCCAAAGCCTTTCGTAAACAAGACCATGGAACGCGAAGCGCACATGACAAGGCCCCTAAGAGTCGGAATCATCAGCGCCAAATGGGGAGCCATGGGACATTTGCCGGCGTGGCGACTGATCCCGGACGTCGAGGTCACCGCCATGTGCACCTCCCGCCAGGAGACGGCCGAGGCCGCGGTCGCGCAACACGGGATCGCGCGGCCATTCTGGGATTTCGAGGCGATGTGCGCCGACCCCGACATCGACATCATCGATGTCGGCAGCAGCCCCATCCTGCGCGAGTCCATGGTCGCGGCCGCCATCCGCGCCGGCAAGCACGTCGTCAACAACATGCCGTTCGCAACCTCCGGCAAGGCCGCGGATCGCCTCGCCGCGCTGCAACAGGACGCCGGCGTGGTCGGTGGTGCCGCCTCCAGCCTGGCGGGGCTTCCCCATCTTGCCCTGATGAAGGAAATGATCGAGGCCGGTGAGATCGGCGAGGTCTTCCAGATCGACGCCGCCTTCCAGCTGTCCTTCTTCCTGGAGATCATGCCGGGCTTCCCCTATCTGTGGTTCGGGAAGGCGGGTCTGGGCGTCAGCGTGACCCGCAATCACGGCTCCCATATCCTGCATGCACTCCGTTATCTGAACGGCCCCATCAGCTCCGTCGTCGCGCGGATGGAGACACAGCTCAAGTCCTGGAACATCCCGGGCGAGGGCCCTCGGGCCGCCGAAACCGACGACACCTGCCACGCCCTGCTCGGCTTCGCCAATGGAGCCATGGGGTCGATGCGAACCTCCTGGACCGCCGCCGACAGCCCCGGCTTCACCCTGGATGTGTTCGGCAGCAAGGGCAGGCTGAAACTGGACGCCCTGCTCTATCCCAGCGTCTCCACGGCCAAGCTCTACGCCTCGACCGGACCGATCAGCATGGTTCCGACCGGCTCCGAGGTGATCGTGCCCGATCGGCTTTTGAGCGTCGCGGGCCGCCGCGTCGAACCGTCCGCCGCCGACATGATGAACGGTGGCCAGACACTATCGCTCGCGCGCGTCTTCGAAAGCGTCGTCGCCGAAATCCGAGGAACCGGTCAAGCCATGCCGAATTTTGCCCGCGCCGCCGAAATCCAGCGCCTGATCGACGCCCTCTACGCATCGCACGCGGCTCGGGCCTGGATCGACGTCTAAAGGGTTAGCCGGCCTGCCCGGCTGCGCTTCGGATCCAGCGCGAGATATCCGCCAGTGCCTCGGCGGCCAGCGGAATGGCTCCGGCGGCACCCAGGTAGCCGTGCACCATGCCGGCGTCGCATCTCGTCGCGACCGCGATCCCCGCCATTGCCAGGCGGTCGGCATAGGCGAGGCCCTCGTCGCGCAGCGGGTCGAGCTCTGCAACGGCGACGAAGGTGGCGGGAAGGCCGACGGGATCCGTCAGCCGAAGCGGCGAGATCAGCGGATCCGAGCGATCAACCCCAGACGGCGCGTAGTGGTCCCAGAAATAACGCATATCGGCTGTCGAAAGCAGCCAGTTCCGCTCGCCCACCTCCTGATAGGAGCCGGTCGTGAAATCGTGGTCTGTGACCGGGTAGGCGAGGACCTGCCCGACCAGCCTGGGACCGTTGCAATCGCGTGCCCGGATGGCGCAGGCGGCCGCCAGATTGGCACCCGCGCTCTCACCCACAACGAGCAACGGTCCGGAGCGGGAGGCCGCCGCCCATTCGAGAACGGCATAGGCGTCGTCCAAAGGCTGGGGAAAGGGATGCTCGGGGGCGAGCCGGTAATCCACGCTGATGAACTCGCACTGGCTTGCTGTAGCCAGACGTCGGCAGGTCGTGTCCGAGAACTCCAGGTCGCCGATGACCCAGCCGCCCGCATGAAGATAGACGCAGACGCCCAGCGCCCGACTTGACGGCATATAGCGACGGATCGGGATAGGACCATTCGGACCCTCGACGACGGCGTCGACGACAGCCTCAAGTCCGGCGAGGCCTGCCGGTTTCGGTGCCGCCATCATGGAGGCGCGCAACATCTCGCGGGCAACCGTCGGCGACACCTGATGCAGGAAAGGCCGGTTCGCCGCCGCGTAGGCATCGATGATCGCCTGGAACACAGGATGGGGCCTGGAGGAACTTGCGGCGTCGCTCATGCGGTCGCCTCCGATCTACGGCGCTGTTGGGCGATGATGTTCGGCTGGCCGCTATGCGCCATCCTGCCCCCGTCGACCACGAGGGTCGCGCCGGTCACGAACGAGGCCTCGTCGGATGCGAGAAAGGCCACGACATTGGCGACTTCGTGCGGTTGGCCCACGCGGCCCATAGGAATGCCGTCCAGCCATTCCTGGCGATCCGCTTGGCTACCATGGGTGCCTACGCCCATGGCGGTGGAGCCTATGGCCCCGGGGCACACCACATTCACCCTGATGCCGTCGCGGGCGCAGTCCAGGGCCAGTGAGCGGGTGTAATTGATCACCGCCGCCTTGGACGCATTGTAGGCGCTGAACCCATAGTCACCCAAGAGGCCCGAGACCGAGGCGATATTGACCACGGCTCCGCCGCCGGATCGCTGCATCGCCGGGATCGCATCCCGACAGGTGCGATAGACTGACGTCGCATTGACGGCGAACACCCGCTCCCATTGCGCTTCGGACAGATCCGGCGTCTCGGCGAGCACGCCTATCCCAGCATTGTTGACCAGAATATCGAGCCGCCCGAAGCGGCTCATCGTTTCGGCGACCATCGCGGTGACCTGGGTCGAGTCCGTGACGTCCGTTGGGATGAACAGACTCGCGGCCGCGTCGGGCTCCGGGGCCTTAATGTCGGCGACCACGATCTGAGCGCCTTCGCTGGCGAGGCGCGCGACAATCGCCGCGCCGATGCCGGTGGCCCCGCCCGTGACGATCGCAACCCTGCCCTGAAAACGGTCGGTCATGGCCACCTCACATCGCGTCGAGCAATTTTCCGGGATTCAGGACGCCGTTTGGATCAAGCGCGCCCTTCAATGTCCGCATCAGATCGATTTCCGCCGGCGAACGGGTCCAGGACAGATAGGGCGCGCGGGACACACCGATCCCGTGCTCCGCCGCGATCGAACCGCCGACGTCTCGCACCGCGTCGAAGATCGCCGTGTCGAAACCGCGCTGGATGTCCTTGTCCATGGAGCCACGGCTGACGATCGCATGCAGGTTCCCGTCGCCGGCATGGCCATAGAACAGGGCACTGGCGTCGGGATAGACCTTGGCCAGTCCCGTACGTGCCGCCGCCACGAAGGCAGGCATGTCGGCGATGCCCATGCTCACGTCGTAGGCGCAGAAGGGACGCAGCGGCGTCAGGCCCGGCGTCATGTCCTCGCGCACCGCCCATATGTTTTCCCGCTCGCGATCGGACTGGGCGATGATCGCATCGGCGACCAACCCCTCTTCGATCAAGCTCGTCAGGACCCGTTCGAACTGCTCGTTGTCGGCGACCGCGTCGCCCCCCATCGCCTCGACAAGCGCGTAGAATCCATGGCCTGGAGCCATGGGTGCAGGGCGTTGCGACGACTGCGCCTCGGTCATCGCCGCGTAGAAATCACTCCACATCAGTTCGAAGGAAGACAGCTTGCCCGAAAGCGCGACCTCTAGCCGCCTCATGGAGAGGATGGCGTCCTCGAACCGTTCGGTGGCGATCAGGGCGGTCTGGCGCGAGGTCGGGATAGGCCGCAGCCTCAGCACGGCCCGGGTGACGATGCCGAGCGTCCCCTCGCTGCCGATCAGGAGATGCTTCCAGTTATACCCCGCGTTGTCCTTGAGCATCTTGGTCAGGGACGACACGATCGTACCGTCGGCCAGCACGACCTCCAGCCCGATCACCATGTCGCGCATCATGCCCCAGCGGATGACCCGGTTACCACCGGCATTGGTGCCGATTACCCCGCCGATGGTCGCCGATCCCCGCGCGCCCAGGTCAAGGGGCAGGAATGCGCCTTGGACCTCCGCCGCTTCCTGAGCCAGTTGCAGGATGCAGCCCGCCTCGACGGTCATGGTCATCGAAAGGGTGTCGATTTCGACGACACGGCTCATCCGCTCCAGCGACAAGGCGATCCCGCCGTCCGCAGGCACGGCCGAACCGACCGTGCCGCTCTGCCCCCCCACGACGGTGATGGAAAGCCCCCGCCGGCTCGCCAGCCTGACGATGGCGGCGACCTCGTCCGTGCTGGCGGGTTTGACCAGGGCCACCGGTCGAGACTGATATCCTCGCGACACGTCCACGCGGTAGCGTTCGCCGATCGCATCGCCAATGTGGACATGGTCCTCCCCGACGACGGTGCGCAGTTCCGCTTCCAGTCCGTCGCAGGTCACCGGTTCATCCCTGGCGCTCGATCCGCAGGGCGTGTTTGGGGCAGACGCGGACGGCGGCCTCGGCCTTGGGCATATCCGCTTCGGTCAGTTCATCTCGAAGCACGATCAGGTTGTCGTCGTCGTCGATCTCAAGGAGTTCAGGGGCCTCGAAGGTGCAGACGCCGTTGCCGTCGCACAGCGGCCATTCCACCACCAGCTTGTCCGCCATTCCAGCTACTCCCACGATCCTGCTTCCCCTCTGGCTATGCGCGGGCCCAAGGGGGGTCAATCGAACGCTCGGTGAATCCGCCACGGCGATGCCCTTGAGCGACATCGTGCAATCACCGGCCATCCGGTGTTGCATGAGGGTGTCGCGGCTGCCGCTGGCTGCGGCCAATCGCCTGCCATATCGGTGTCCAGGGAATCTCCGCGTCAATGGCCACGTCCGAAAATCAAGAACAATCCGGCTCGGTCGCGCCCCCCAGGCTCGGTATCACGCGTGCGGAATGGCGCGCCAACTGGCCGGTCGTAGCGGCGGCGACGACGGGCGTCGCCATATCGACCATCAACATCTATTCGGTCGGCCTGTTCATCGCCCCTTTCGAGACCGACTTCGGTTGGTCGCGCGGCGACATTTCCTTTGGCCCGGCTCTTGCCGGGTTCGCCACCATCTTGACGGGCCCGATGATCGGGTTGGCGATCGACCGTTTCGGGCCTCGCCGGGTTGGCCTGATGGGCGCTGTCGTCATCACCATCCTGACGGCCCTCCTGTCACAGATCACGTCCGACATCAGATCCTGGTGGGCGTTCTGGGTGCTGCTGGCGGCCATCAACGCCTTTGTGCAGCCGACCGTCTGGACGGCAGGCGTATCCGGCTTCTTCAACGCCAGTCGTGGACTGGCGTTCGCGATAACCCTGTGTGGCAGCAGCCTCGCATCGCTGATCACCCCGGTCCTCACCTATCAGCTGATCGAACAATTTGGATGGCGGGGCGCCTTCGTGGGGCTCGCTGCGTTCTGGGGCTTGATCGCCATCCCGATGATCCTGTTCTTCTTCACGAGCCAGATTGATCGAAACCGGCAGGCGGCGAAGTCTGGAAAGATTGAACGGGTGAAGCCCCCCTCCGGAGGCCTGTCCGTGCTGTGGTCTCGCAGCTTTATCCAGATCGCCCTGGGCGGCTTTCTGATCGCATCGGTCGTGGTGCCTCTGGTCGTCAATCTGGTGCCGGTCCTGACCTGGAACGGCATCGACCGATCTCATGCCGCCGAGATCGCGGCCTCTCTCGGCATCGCTTCAATCGCGGGCCGTCTGGTCGTCGGCCATCTGCTGGATCGGTTCGATGGCCGCGTCCTGGCGGCGGTCAGCGTATGCCTTCCCATGGGTGCCAGTCTTCTTCTGCTAGCCTTTCCCGGGTCAATGCCGATGGCCTTTGCGGGCGTCATCCTGCTGGGCCTGACCCTGGGTGCCGAACTGGACCTGGTGGCCTACCTGACGTCCAGATACTTCGACCTGGATCGCTTTGGTCTGCTGTTCGGCGTCATCGGTGCCCTGATCACCCTGGCGGGTGGCGCAGGTCCGTGGGTAGTCAGCCTCGTCTACGATCACGCGGGAACCTACCGCCCGGTGCTTCTGGCCGCCTTCCCCATGTGCCTGGTGGCCGCCGCCCTGTTTGCATCGCTCAAGCCTTATCGCGCCCGGACGCCGAAACCCGCTGCCGCGACCTAGGTCGCAAAGCCAGGCGGCATCGCCTGACCGGTATCGCGGGGCGGAGGTTTGACAGGCCTCGGAGCGGCGCTCTAGCCCTTCGATTGCGCGGCACGAGAGGTCGCTCTGACGATCCCCCAGGAGAATGACGCCATGGGCGCCGAAGCGTTTAGCGCAGCCGACTACGACCCTTTCTCGCCGGCGGTGATGAACGACCCCCTGCCCTTCTACAAGACTCTGCGCCGCGACCATCCGGTGCTCTATATGGAAAAGTACGACGGCTTCTTCTTCTCGCGTTTCGAGGACGTCCTCGAGCTTCTCAGCCACGTCGACAACAGCTTCCTCCAGAGCGAGGGTTCCCTGCCGACGCCAGCCGTACTGTCCGCCCACAACGCCGCAGCCTTGCCGCCTCCTGTCACGGATCCTTTTCCGATCTCCATGCGAATGGGTCTACCCGTCCATGGCGAGGTCCGTCGCGCCCATGTCCGCCCGATGATGCCACGGCACGTCGCAGGACTGACCGATTTCGTCCGTGATCTCGCCAACGAACAGCTGGACCTGCTGCTCCCGCAAAAAACCTTCAATCTCAGCCGCGACTATGGCGGCATCGTCTCGGCCAGCGTCCTTTGCAACCTGATGGGAATGCCGCTGGAACTGGCGGGCGAAGCGCTCGCCATCATCAACTCCGGTACTCGGACGGACCCGGAAAAGGGCGGCTTTGACTCGGCCGCAGTCGCTGCCCAGGCGATCGATTTTTATCTTCCCTATGTCGAGGCGCGTTTCGCCGCCGGGGCCGACGGCAGCGTTCCCATGGTCGACGGCATGATCAACTGGCGTTTCGAGGGTCGGGCGCTGACGCCGCGCGAAGTCGCCGTGCAATTGGTCTGCGCCTTCATCGGCGGCATTGAAACGGTGCCCAAGATCACCGCCCACGGCCTGATGGAACTCCATGCGCGTCCGGAACAGATGGCCGCCGTCCGTGCAGACCTCGAAACCAACGTGCCCAAGGTCGTCGAGGAGATGCTGCGCTACTGCGCACCCGCCCAGTGGTTCATGCGGACTTGCAACACGCCGGTCACTGTCGCAGGCCAGAGCATCCGCCCGGGACAGCGTGTGTTTGCGATGATCGCGTCCGGCCTCCGAGACGAACGCGAGTTCGACCAACCGGATGACTTCCGATGGGACCGTCCGGTTCCCCGCGTCCTGTCGTTCGGTGCCGGAATGCATTTCTGCATCGGCGTTCACCTGGCCAGGATGGAGATCCGCACCATGGTCGACGCCTTCCTGCGGCGTGTGCCGGAGTTTGAATTCGACATGGACAAGGCCGTGCGGCATCCGTCCAGCTTCCAATGGGGCTGGAACGAGCTTTACGTCACCGTCAAATGAGCACAGACATCGAACAAGCGGTACTGGCTGCAGAACGTGCGCGATGCGAGGCGATGCTTGCGAACGACAGCCAGGCGCTGGACACCATCCTCGACGGTCGCCTCCATTTCAGTCACGCCACGGGCGCGGTGGATGACAAGGCCGCCTATCTGGCCAAGATGTCGACGGGGCGGATCACCTATGTCTCGATCGACTGGAGCGAGGATCGTGTGATTCCGCTTGCCGCGAACGCAGCCCTCCTCACGGGACGAATGACGTCTGTCGTCAGTGTCGAAGGGGTCCGGAAACGACTGGACAACAGGGTCATGTCGGCATGGACAAACGACCAAGGCCGATGGCGCGTCGTCGCGTTTCAATCGACGCCTCTGGCCACCTGACCGCGTTCACGACCTTGCTGTGAGCTCCTCTACGCCTTGGTTCAGGGAGCGCCGGCGCTGCCTGAAGGACCGATATCGACGCCGCGGTCAGGCGTTTCATCTTTCCATCGCACCGACCCGGCGGGCCGCTCCAGCATTCGCCGTACACGCGGCGTAGACGTAGGGTCGAGCAGGCTTCGGCTCTGGTCCAGCAGATCGACTCCGGCCCCAACGACCCGCTGACTCAGGTGCAGGTAGTCGTTCCAGGTCGGGCTGTGAAAGCGTTCCGTCCATAAGGTGGGATCTGCGATGTCACGCGACAGCGACCATCCATAGGCTCCGGACGCCTGGCGCGATCGCCGGACGCGCTGCATCGCTTCGTAGAAGGATCGCGCGTTAGCTTGGGGTACGTCGTAGTCGACCATGATGACAATGGGTCCACTCCGCAGCGTCAGATCCAGCAGTACGGTTTGGTCCTCTCGGTTCGCAGGTTCGTTGGCCCCGGCGGTCGCCATCTCCGGTAGCCGTAGAACAAGCCCGACCAGGGTCGATGCGATCATCAGCGCCCCTGCGACCGCGAGGGTTTCCTTGACCCCGACCCGATCTGCCAATTCACCCCATCCCCAGGCGCCCAGGGCCACCCCCCCTGCGATCGTCGCCTGAAAGATGGACAGCGCCCTTCCGGCCACCCAGCGGGGCGCGCCAACCTGGATCGAGATCGTGAACAGCGTCAGGATGCTCGTCCAGGCCGCGCCGGCGATCAATAGAGCCGCCAGGGTGACCGCTTCACTGCGACTGAAGGCAATGCAGATGACCATGGCGCCGACGATCATGGCGACAAGCCGACTCCAGATTTCGGTGGAGAAGCGGGCGCGTATCCACGGCAACAGGACAGCGCCAAGCAGAGCGCCGAGACCAAACGCTCCCAAAAGAACGCCATAGACCGGGGCGCCTCCGCTCAGAAGTTCGCTCGCGATCAGCGGCATCAGAGCTGGAATGACGCCCCCGACGAGCCCGAACACCACCGTGCGAAGGATGAAGATGCGGTGGGAGGGCGAGTAGCGAATGAATCGGATGCCCGACACCATGGCGCGCCAGAAGGTTTCCGGCCCCAGGCGAGGCGGTTCCTGTCGCCGTTTCCACACAAGCAGCACGGCCAGCATCGGCAGATAGAAAACCGCATTGACCGCAAAGGCGCCGATGGCCCCGACCGAGGCGACGATCACGCCCCCGATCGCGGGCCCGAAACTGCGCGCCACATTGTAACTCATCCCGGCCAGAGCCACGGCCGACGGAAGGGCTTCGGGGGGAACCTGCTCGCTGACGGACGCCTGCCAGGCGGGCCCGAACAAGGCCATCCCGGAACCGACAACGAAGCAGAAGGCGAGCAGTGTTAGCGGCGTCAGAAGGCCCATAGCCGTGACGACGCAAAGACCGACCGCTCCGACCAATGCTACAATCAGGGCGACGATGCAGACGATGCGCCGATCGAACATATCCGAGATCGCGCCTGCCGGCAGGGCGATCAGCATGAGGGGAAACATCAGGGCAGTCTGGACCAGGGCCACCATGGTGACGTCATCCGTCAGCCGGCTCATGCTCCAGGCGGCCCCGACCCCCTGGATCAGGATGCCGAAATTCGACAGCAGGCTGGCGAGCCAGATGCGTCGAAAGACCGGCACGCCCAAGGGGGCCAGAAGGCTTTGTGATTTGTCCGCTTCGGTCATGAACGGCTTTCGGCAAAGTAGACGGCTTGTCTTGCCGGAAGGGTCAGGGCCCTAGGCGTTTCGATCCGCGAGGATGAAGTCCGCCGCTCGCAGACCGATCACCATGGCGGGCCCATTGGTATTTCCGGATATCAACGTCGGCATGATGGAGGTGTCGGCGACCCGCAACCCCTGGACACCGCGCACGCGCAACTGAGGATCGACCACCGAGCGCGGATCGGCGCCCATCCGCGCCGTACCTGCGCTGTGGAAACAGGTTCCCCCCAGGGCCATGGCGTTGGCGAGGATGTCGTCGTCGGTCTTGACCAGGCCCGCTGGATATATCTCGTCGATGACCCAGTCCTTCAGTGCCGGCTGAGCGGCCATGCGTCGAAGCCAGTGAAAGGCGGCGACAAAGGTCTTTCGATCGATCTCCGCGCTGAGGTGGCGCATATTGACCGACAATGGCGCATCCGGATCGGCCGACTGGATCCGCACCTCGCCCTGACTTTGCGGCCTGGTAAAATAGGCCAGGAGGGTGATGCCGGGATAAGGATCGAGGGCGATGTCCTCATCCTTGCCGTTGCTGCCTGCGGAGACCGTCATCAATCCGAACTGAAGGTCGGAATGGTCCAGTGTCGGGTCCGACTTCGCAAAGCCGCCGACCTCGTGCGCCGCATGGGTCATCGGTCCCTTCTTCAGGAACAGATATTTGAGCATCGACCAGACGGCGGCCAGACCGCCCAATTGCGGATTCTGGCTGCCACTTTTCACTCTCAGGCGCAGATCGACGTGGCGATGTTCCCGCAGATTGGCTCCGACGTCAGGAGAATCGACCACGACTTCGATACCAACCGACTTGAGGAGCTCAGCAGGACCGATTCCCGAGAGTTGCAGTAGTTTGGGTGTCTGGAACGCGCCGGCGGCGAGGATGATCTCGCTGGTGGCATCCACGCGCCGTTCCCCTGCGGAATCGCGAACCTGGACAGCCACAGCCCGGTCACCTTCGAAAAGAACGCGGAGAACATCCGTCTCGGTGGCCACCGTCAGGTTCGAACGCTTTCGCGCCGGCTCGAGGAAAGCCCGCGCCGCACTAAATCGTTGGCCGCCGAACCGGGTTGTGGGCTGATAGCCTATGCCGCCGGCCCGGACCGCTTCGACATCGTTCACATCGACGACGCGAGGCACGCCCATCTGGGTTCCGGCCTCGATAATCGCCTCGAACAGCGGCTCTCCCTTGGGATGGGTCGTGATGCGCAGCGGGCCGCCTGTCCCCCGCCAGGGCCCCTTCCCCAGGTCGTGATCCTCGAGCTCGACGAATTTGGGCCCGATGTCTTTCCAGCCCCAGCCGTCACATCCCGCTGCAGCCCAGCCGTCGTAATCGCTCGGAGCGCCACGCATATAGACCATGCCGTTGACCGAACTCGATCCGCCCAGCGTCCGGCCCCGGTACCATCGTTCGGTCGGTCCGTTGCCGCCCGTCTGGACCTGATACTCCCAGATCACCTTGCTGCCGGGATTCAGGATCAATCCCAGCCCGCGGGGCATATGGATCATGGCGTTCTTGTCGACAGGCCCGCTCTCGATCAGAAGCACTGTGTTGGACGCGTCTTCGGACAGTCGATTTGCCAGGGCACAACCTGCCGATCCGGCCCCGACGATGATATAGTCGTACCGATCCGTCACCGGCTGCCTCCGCGGTCAATTGGACTTTCGCTGTACCACCCCGAGCATCGCGCGCGAGAAGTCCGTCACAGAACATCGTGGCGATGATATCGACGACCGCCGCCTCGCGCCTCCGACCAAACCGACTAGCTAGACGCAGGCAGAGCAGGGTTGAACATATGCGGGTCGCGTGGATCGGGCTGGGAGCGATGGGCAGGCCGATGGCGCTCGCTGCGGCAAAGGCCGGCCATAGTGTCAGGGGCTATGCAAGACGCCCGGCCGAATTGGCTGAGATTGTGAGCGCCGGCATTCCGGTCACAGACAATCTGTTCGAGACGGCCGCCTATGCCGAAGTGGCCTGCGTCACCCTGTTCTCGGAAGTCCAGGTCCGCGAGGTCGTCATTGACGGCGGTGTGCTGTCGGCCCTTCCGACCGGCTCCGTCCTGGTTTTGCACAGCACCGTGAGTCCTGACTTTGCGCAGGAGGTCGCCGCGCTGCGTGGCGACATCGCCGTACTTGACGCCGGGTTCAGCGGAGGGCCCGATGAGGCCGCCACCGGTCAGCTTACGCTGATGGTCGGCGGAGATGCTGAGGCTCTTGAACGCTCGCGATCCGTTCTGACAAGCTATGGCGACCACATCGCCCATCTCGGGCCCGTCGGTGCAGGCATGACTCTCAAGGTCATCAACAATCTTATGTTCGCGGCCAATATCGCCATCGCCCGGGATGCCCTGCGTCTCGTGGATCGCCAGGGCCTGGACCTCGGCACCGCCGTCGAGACCCTGGGTCGAGGAAGCGCAGGCAGCATGGCGTTGCGGCTTCTTGGGCGGGGCGGCCAGCCCGAAGCCACGCTCGATGCCATCCGACATTATCTCGAAAAAGACGTCGCCATCGCCCGGGATGGCGCGCGAGGCTTGCCGCTCGGCGCCCTCGACGGCGCGACCTCGGAGTTCGTGAAATGATCAAATCCGTCGAGGTCGTGCGCGCATTCGACGCCGATAACCACCTGGGCGAGACCCCGGTCTGGTCGGTCGGCGAACAGGCCCTGTGGTGGGTAAACTGCGAGCAGCCCGCCGAAATCCATCGCTGGTCGCCGGACACGGGCGCACATGACATCTGGCCGATGCCAAAACGGATCGGTGGCTTTGTCTTCAAGTCTTCCGGCGGCCTGCTCGTCGCTCTGAGCGATGGCCTGTACGACTTCGAGCCTGGCTCTGGTGCCCTGTCGCTGCGCGTCGCATCGCCGCTGCCCCCTCATGTCGGCCTGCATGAATGCCAGTGCGACCGGCAGGGCCGACTGTGGACCGGCGGCTTCGATCACCACTACCCAGCGGATCGATCGGCCTCCGACGCTGGTTACTTCAGGCTCGACGGCGACCGCCTCGTTCCAGTCGTCCCGGACGTTGCAGTCGCCAACGGCCTTGCGATCAGCCCGGATGGACTCACGTTGTACGCCCACCCGTCGCCGAGGCGCGAGATCGACGCCTTCGACCTTGATCCCGCTACGGGAGGGCTGTCCAATCGCCGCACCTTCCTGACCCTGGAGCCCGGGTTCGGCTTCATCGACGGCGCGACCGTCGATACGGACGGCGGCTACTGGCTGGCAGTCGTCGGCGCGGGTGCCCTGCGACGCTACACACCGGACGGAGCCCTGGATCTTGAGATCCCGCTGCCCTTCTCAAATCCGACCAAGCCTGCGTTCGGCGGTCCCGACATGAGGACCCTCTACGTCACCTCCACCAAACTTCGGATCGGCGAGGAGGGCCGTCAGGCGAACGGCGGCATCTTCGCATTGCGGCCAGGCTATGCAGGCGTGCCAGACGCATATTTCGCCGGCTGACAGATATCGCTCGGGCGGGCATTTCGCCGCCGATCATTGCCAACCTCGATTAATGTACCTCAGCTGTTGCATTAATCTTGAACGCCTCCTTAGGAAGGGAGGCTACGAGGGAATAGGGGTCTATGGCTGAACTTCGCCTTGCGCGTTCTGGAGCACAGTATGTTCCTCGCGCCTGACGGCCATGAAATCGAGATCGCGGATGCGGCTGCGACCTTCCTCGCGGAGGCGATGCCGATTGCACGCCTGCACGGCGCCGCCCCCCAATCGAGCGCGGCCCTGCGGCTCACGGTCGGCGAGATGGGCTGGTTCGCCCTGGCGCTGTCGGAAGAGATGTCCGGAAGCGGTCTTTCGCCCGTGGAGTTCGCACTGTTCTTCCGGGAGGTCGGACGTCAATGCGGTCCCGTTGACGTGCTCGCCCAAAGTCTGGCCGTGCTCCTGGACATGGACGATACCGCACGCGCCGATCTGCTTTCAGGCAGGACCGGTGTCGTGCTCGCGGTCGGTCAAGGCCTGCGTCTCCTCGGCTCTCCTGACGCGGTCTATGCCCTGGACGTTTCTCCAACCGGATCGCGTCTTCTCCATCTGGGCGAGACGGAAGCGGCCGAACGGCCGTCCCTGGACCCAGCGACCCCCATGCGATCGATCACGAGCCTGCCGACGACCGCCGTAGCCACCGCCTCAGGCGAACATGTCTGGCGAATGGGCCAGTTGGGCGTGGCGGCGATGCTCATCGGCCTGGCCGAAGCGGCCCTGGACCAGATCGTCGCCTACGCGAAGGTCCGCGAGACGTTCGGGCGCAAAATTGGGTCGTACCAGGCGGTTCGCCATCCGTGTGCCGACATGGCCCTGCGCGTCGAAGCGGCCCGGTCGCAACTCTGGTACGCCGCAACGGCCCTGAAGGAGGGACGCGGGGATGCCGGCGTGCACCTCGACGCGGCCAAACACCTCGCCAACCAGGCTGCGGTGGCCAACGCCGACACCAATATCCAGCTTCATGGCGGTATCGGCGTGACTGAAGAGCACACGGCCCACCTTTACCTTAAGCATGCCCTGCTGTTGGCCAAGCTGTTTGGCGCCAAACGTCCCTTGCTGGCCAACCTGCTTCACGCCCAGGCAGAGGTTTAAAGCATGGACCTTCAATACTCCGAAGCCGACCGTGAATTCCGCGAACGCGCGCGAGACTGGCTCGTGGACGCCGTGCCGAAACAGCCACGCCCGGCTCATGGCGCGGAAGCAGCCAGCTTCGACCGCGCCTGGCAGCGCAAGATGTATGAACATGGCTGGGCGGGGGTTGCCTGGCCAAAGGAATACGGGGGCCTGGGTCTCACCGGCTTGCAGCAGGTCATCTGGTACGAGGAACTCGCCCGCGCCCGCGCGCCTCACTACATCAACACCACCTACATCGCCCTGATGCACGCCGGGCCGACCCTGATCGCGCGCGGCACCGACGCGCAGAAGGCCTTCCATCTGCCCAAGATCCTCTCGGGCGAGGCGCTCTGGTGTCAGGGCTTCTCGGAGCCCAATGCCGGCTCAGACCTGGCCTCGCTCAAGACGCGGGGCGACGTCGGCAATGACGAGATCGTTGTTAACGGTGCCAAGATGTGGACGACCGACGCGAAGTACGCGGATTATCAGGAACTGCTGATCCGCACAGATCCCGCGTCAGAAAGGCACAAGGGGCTGACCTGGCTGATCGGCGACATGAAGGCGCCCGGCATCGACATTAAGCCGATCCGCACCATGCTGATGGACGAACACGTCAACACCGTCTTCTACGACAACGTCCACATCCCGCTGGCCAACGTCGTCGGCGAGGTCGACAAGGGCTGGTCGACGGCCCTGTCCACCCTGTCCTTCGAACGCGGCCTGGGCTTCATCGGTGATCAGCTCGAACTCTATGAACGAGTCGGACGGGCGATCGACCTGGCCGGCAAGACTCGCCTCGAGGACGGCCGCTTCGCCATCGAAGATGACGGCATCGCCCAGCGCCTGGCCAGCTTGAAAGCTGATTCTCTGGCCATACGCGCCATGACCCTGGCCCATATCACTGAGAGCGACCGCACCGGCGATCCCGGCCCGAAGGGCTCGCTGATGAAGCTGCTCGTCACTGGCACCCACAAGGCGCTGAGCGAGACGGTCGGCGAGATCCTCGGCTGGTCCTTCCTCGAGTTCAACGGTGACCGGACCGAGCACCCGTGGACCTATGATTATCTGTGGAGCTGGGTTTTCTCCATCTCGGGCGGCACCAGCGAGATCCAGCGCGAGATCACGGCGGATCGTCTCCTCGAACTGCCCCGAGCGCGATAGGGAGCCCTGCCATGTCCAATGCCCTCCAGCTTGTCCTGTCGAACCCCACGCCCGGCATGGAGGCCGAGTTCGACGAATGGTATGGCGGCAGCCACCTGATCCACGGCGTCGAAACACCCGGCGTCCTGTCGGGCCAGCGGTTTCGCCGGGCCGGCGGGCCGTGGCCTTCCGGCGTCCACGACTATCTGATGATCTGGGAACTCGACGATCCGGCCTTCACGTTGGCCGAACTGGCCAAGGTCAAGGGGTCAGCCGAGATGCCGATCAGTCCCGCCATCAATATGGACACGGTCCAGCCTCCGACCATGTGGCGTCGCGCGGAGGTGCGCAGCGCGGCTCGCTCGACGACGGATTCGACCTCGCTCCACACGATCGTTTTCGGGCTCTACAATGCGGCCGAGGGCCAGACCGAGGCCTTTGCGGAATCCCTTCTGCATGGCGGTCTGGCTCGACTGGCCGATTTGCCGGGCGTCCGCGCGGCACAGTACCTGACGCTCGCCGACGAGCAGATCCGGGGCAACTGCCGCAAATACCCCCACGGCCTCGTCATCGAACTGGACGACGAGCAGCAGGGCCTGACCAGCCTGAGCGACTCCCTAGCCGCCCTGCCCCACGCCGACCCCGATCGCTGGATGGCCATCGTTTTCCGTCCGCTCGACAAGCGTATGACCAAACAGGATGCAGAACGGCTGACCCACCCATGAGCCTGCTGAAGATCGATCCCAGCGGCTGGAGCATTCGCTGGCCGCAAGCACAGGCCGACCGCTATCTGAGCGAAGGGGCCTGGCGATCGACGACCCTGATCGACGCCGCGCGCGCTGCCGTTGCCGAGGAACCGTCCCGTACCCTTCTGATCGAGGGTGACAACCGCCTGACGCGTGGCCAAGCCTGGGACCAGGCGCTGCGGGTCGCCGGCTTCTTTATGTCACGGGGCCTGAGACCCGGTGACGTCGTCGCCTTCCAGCTTCCCAACTGGACAGAGGCCGCCGTTCTGGCTCTGGCCGCGCGGATGACCGGGATCGTCATAAACCCCATTCCGCCGATCTACCGCGAGTCAGAGCTCGGATACATTCTGGCGGACTGCGGCGCGAAGTTGATCTTCATCCCCGCCGTGTTCCGCAGGCACGATCACCGCCAGATGCTCGGTGCGCTGCGCGAACCCCTCCCCGCGCTGGAGGATGTCATCGTGGTGCGCGGCACCGGAGACCTGACCTGGGATGAGGTCGTGTCCCACGCTCCGGCCGCAGAGGCGGACCTGCCCGTCGTTAATCCCGCGTCCGTCATGATGGTGATGTACACCTCGGGCACGACGGGCAAGCCCAAAGGCGTGCTGCACATCCACCATGGGTTCGATCACCGCGTGCGATCAATGGGCGAGGCCTGGGGCATTGGTCCCGACGACGTGGTCTTCATGCCCTCCCCGATCAGCCACATCACCGGGGCCTTCTGGGCCTTCGACATGCCTTGGGTGAGGGGTTGCCAAAGCGTCCTGCTCGACGTCTGGGGTGCCGATGACGGCCTTAAATGCATCGAGACCAACCGCTGCACAGTGACCGGCGGTGCCACGCCCTTCCTGCAACAGCTGCTGGATACGGCCAGGTCACGACCCAAGGCCGTTGAATCCCTGAGGCTGTTCTTCTGCGGAGGCACGACGGTCTCGCCGGGGCTGATCCGCGAGGCCAGCGACGCCTTTCCCGGATGCCTGATGTTCCGGGTCTATGGCTCGACTGAGATGACCTGCGCCACCCTCGGCATCCGGGACAAGAGCCTGGCCGATCTGGGGGCCGAGACCGACGGCGAAATCCTCTATCCGACCGAAATCCGCATCGTCGATCCGGCCGGAAATGATCCGGTGCCCGATGGCGAGGAAGGAGAAATCCTCGCGCGCGGCCCCGGCCTCTTCGTCGGCTATCTGCATCCCGCCGATAACGAAGGCCAGTTCGACGACGAGGGCTTCTTCCGGATGGGCGACCTCGGCCGCCGGATGCATGGCGACTATCTCGTCATCACAGGGCGCAAGAAGGACATCATCATCCGATCGGGCGAGAACATCAGCCCCAAGGAGGTCGAAGACCTACTCTACACCCATCCCGGCATCGCCGAGGTCGCCATCGTCGCCATGCCCAGCATCAAGACAGGCGAAAAGGGCTGTGCCTTCGTGATCCCCAGGGAAGACTGGAACTTAGACATGGCCGACATCAGCCGATTCCTGTCCGGCGCCGGTCTCGCACGACAGAAGTTTCCGGAGCATCTCGTGCTCGTGGACGACCTGCCGCGCGTGCCGTCCGGCAAGGTCAAGAAGGACGTCCTGCGCCTGCGCGCAGCCGAGATCGCAAAGGAACTCGAAACATGACCGAAGCCCTGATCCGCTACGAAAACCCGGCTCCCGGCGTCGCCCGCATCGTTCTGGCCCGCGCCGACAAGATGAACGCGATCAATCCGACAATGATCTTCCAGATCGACGCCGCCTTTGGTCGCGCCCTCGCGGACGACAGCGTCAAGGTCATCATCCTGGCCGCCGACGGCAAGCATTTCTCGGCCGGGCACGACATCGCCGAGACGGTCGAGATGTACCAGGCCGATATGCAGGAGCGCAGCCCGCGCATCAGCGGCTGGAGCGGCTTCAACGAGCCCGGGACCCACGGCTGGTACGCCTCCGAAAAGGAAGGCTACCTCGAGACGGCCCGGCGCTGGCGCAATATCTCCAAGCCCACGATTTGCGCGGTCCAGGGCAAATGCATCGCCGGGGCCCTGATCTTCGCCTGGGTCTGCGACATCATCATCGCATCAAACGATGCCCTTTTCTCGGACCCTGTCGTCAATTTCGGCGTCTCCGGCGTGGAATGGTTCGGCCACCCGTGGGAACTAGGCGCGCGCAAAGCCAAGGAGTTCC
Source organism: Brevundimonas sp. (assembly GCF_016463485.1). Taxonomy (GTDB): domain Bacteria; phylum Pseudomonadota; class Alphaproteobacteria; order Caulobacterales; family Caulobacteraceae; genus Brevundimonas. Next base: position 42,848 of record NZ_JAEMRD010000001.1, on the reverse strand, counting down.
TCTTCACCGCCGACGCCTGGACGGCCGACGAGGCGCATCGGCTCGGCATGGTGAACCACGTCGTCGAACGCGACGCCCTGCCTGACTTCGCACTCGACATGGCCAGGAAGATCGCCCTCAAGCCCAGCTTCGCCCTGAAGCTGGCCAAGGAAGCGGTCAACAAGACCCTGGACACCCAGGGCCAGGCCAACGCCATCGACGCCGCATTCTCGCTCCACCACCTCTGCCATACGCAGAACTTCCGCCTGTTCGGCTGGGGCATGGACCCGACGAACGTCCCGAAACTTGCAACCGTCCCGAAGCAGCCTGAAGGATAGGTATCGTGCGGCCGGACTGTCAGGCCGGTGGACCGTTAGGCCATGTCTTCCTCGGCGACGACAGGTCGACTTTCCCGGGTCGCACGCATGGTCCCGGGGCCCTGATCTTCGCCTGGGTCTGCGACATCATCATCGCATCAAACGATGCCCTTTTCTCGGACCCTGTCGTCAATTTCGGCGTCTCCGGCGTGGAATGGTTCGGCCACCCGTGGGAACTAGGCGCGCGCAAAGCCAAGGAGTTCCTCTTCACCGCCGACGCCTGGACGGCCGACGAGGCGCATCGGCTCGGCATGGTGAACCACGTCGTCGAACGCGACGCCCTGCCTGACTTCGCACTCGACATGGCCAGGAAGATCGCCCTCAAGCCCAGCTTCGCCCTGAAGCTGGCCAAGGAAGCGGTCAACAAGACCCTGGACACCCAGGGCCAGGCCAACGCCATCGACGCCGCATTCTCGCTCCACCACCTCTGCCATACGCAGAACTTCCGCCTGTTCGGCTGGGGCATGGACCCGACGAACGTCCCGAAACTTGCAACCGTCCCGAAGCAGCCTGAAGGATAGGTATCGTGCGGCCGGACTGTCAGGCCGGTGGACCGTTAGGCCATGTCTTCCTCGGCGACGACAGGTCGACTTTCCCGGGTCGCACGCATGGTCCCGCCCGGATCACTCGCGTCGTGAAGAAGCACATGCTCGGGGTGGACTTCGACCAGCGTCCCGACGAATGGCATTCCGGAAAGCGATCCGGTGACGCGGTAGCTGACGCAGTCTCCGGCCTGGAACGTCGTCGCATCGAAGTTGAAGCTGAAGGGGCAGGCCTCGGCCATCACGACGCGGTCGCCTTCCCGTCCAGAAGATCGCCTACCGCCTGAGCCATCGCCCGTGCGCCTTCGAGCGTGGGATGGAACGGCGTGTTCTTGGCGTCCACCCAGCCATTCACCCACGGCTCAGCGCTGCAGGCGTGGTGAGCGGCGCCAAGGGCCTGCATATCGATAACGTCGACGCCGGCGTCAGAGCCCGCCTGTCTGGTGACCGCCGCCAACCGGTCTCCGACCTCCCGCATTGCATCCACCTCGGTCTGGGGCAGCTGAAGCGTGGGGCAGGCATCACCGGGTGGCACAATCTGGGGATAGGTCAGCACGACGATACGGGCGCGCGGCGCGCGACGCCGTATCTCGCGAAAGGTCGAGACCAGGTCATCGTGGACCTTGGCGTAGTCACGGTCCCCTTCCGCCTTCGGGCCTGACCAGATCCGCCCCATGAACCAGCCTGCAATGGATTTCGAGCGGCTGCCGGCACCCAGAGCCAGATCCCCGACATAGCTGATGTCATTCCCTCCCGCCGTCAGGGTCACGAGTTCCGTCTGAGGACCGACCGCATCGATCTGGGGCCCCAGAAATACCTGTCCGCCCTGAAGCACGTGGGTCGCCGTCGCCCCCGAACAGGTCATGTCGACCAGCTCGAGGTTCCTCAATCGCGCAAGCTGGGCCGGATAGCCGCTGTCGCTGCGCTGACAGACGATCGGTGAACCCTTGATCCTGTTACCCAGGCCAATGCCGGCGGCGAACGAACTGCCGAGCGCGACGTACTGGGGCTTTCCTTGCGGCTTCTGCTTGGCCTCGACGAAGAGCACGCCGACGGCGACCAGCCCGACGAGAATGAGCAAGCTGGCAAGGCTGCCGATCACTATCACCGTCCAGCGCAGGATGTTCATCACCCACCCATCATGGATTTGACGAAGGCCGTCGCACCGCCGTCGACCTTCAGATCGCATCCGGTGATGTAGCTCGCCTGATCGCTCGCAAGGAACCAGGCCGCGGCGGCGATATCCGTGGCGACCCCGGCGCGACCCGCCGGCGCCATGTCGGCCATCTGCGCAGCGCCAGCAGTCTTTTCCATCTCCTGGCGACCCATCGGTGTGAGGATCATGCCGGGCGAGATGCTGACGATGCGGGCACCTCGTTGGCCCCACGCCCCCGCCCGGCGCTCGCAGATCGCAAGTGTCGCCCGCTTGCTCATTGTGTAGCTGATACCCGACGTCCCGCCGGCCATGGGTCCCATCTGTTCGACGAAGGGCTGGATCAGGTCCAGGAAGGCGGGGGCGAGCGGGTCCTTCATCAGTGCATCGATTTCTGGCACTGCAGCCATCATGTGACCGGCGACCGAGGCGATCACGATGCCGACCGAGCCGGGTACCAGCACAGGTTCGATCGCGTTGAGCAGCTTCTCCGTTGCGATCAGGTTGACGCTCATGATGGCGCGCCAATCGGCCAGCGCAGGCGACAGCCCTGCGGTGTGCAGCAGGGTGAAGGGCGCATCTCCCGAAACCTCGCTGACCAGAGCGGCCAGAACCTCGTCGTCCGACAGATCTCCGGCCAGACTCGCAGCGACCGTGTAACCGTCGCGTTTCAGCTCTTCGGCAAACCCGTCGAGGGCCGTCGCGACGACGTCCGTCAGTACGAGATCGTGCGTCGCACCGAACAGGCGAGCGCAGGCTCGCCCCATCCCGCCAGCGGCGCCTGTAACCAAAACCTTGCGTCGTGCTGCCTGCGCCATGTCTATTCCCTGAAAGCCTGGTCTGAGTTTGTGGCGATCATTGCCAGGAGAAGCCGCCATCCACCGGAAGATGCGCGCCGGTCGTGAAGCCGGAATCCGACGACGAGAAGAACAGCGCGGCCCGCGCCACGTCCTCGGTCAGGCCGAGCCGCTTCAGCGCCACGCGCTCCGCGGCACGGGCCGTATGATCCGGGTTCTCCCAGAGGTAGCGCGTCATTTCGGTCTGAATGACGCCAGGACATATCGCATTGGCGCGAATGTCTGGCCCGAGGTCGAACCCGAGGCAGCGCGTCAGCATCAGAAGTCCGGCCTTGCTCGCTGAATAGCCCGCCGTGCCCGCCATCGGCATCAGGGCGCTGATCGAAGCGATGTTGACGATGGTCGCGGACGGGCTGGCCTGCAGAAAGGGCAGTGCGGCGTGAACGACATTGTAGGGGCCTGTCAGATTGACCGCGATCATCCGGTCAAAGCTTTCAGGGAGAAGCTGCTCGAAAGGTTTGATGTCGAGAATTCCGGCGGCGTTGACGACACCATCCAGGCCGCCGAGTTGTTCGGCTGCAGCCTGAACGGTCTCGTTGACCTGCGCCCTGTCCGTAACGTCGCAGCCGAACCCCGCCACGCCGAGTTCGCTCGCGACGGCGGTGGTGCCATTGACGTTACGATCGACGGCCGCCACCGCGGCACCTTCCTGAACAAAGAGTTCAGCGATGGCGCGTCCCATCCCACTGGCGGCGCCTGTCACCAGAACCCGCCTGCCTGTCAGCTTTCCTGCCATACGCACGGTCCCCCAGGGTGTTGTTTGACTAGCCCGATTTCCACGGTTGTCGAGACCGGGTCCGTGCCCTCGATCGACCATCGTCGCGGCGATGTCCTAACCGCCGACCTTGGCGAGGGAGGCTCCGATGTGGCGCACGAACCGGGCGGCGTCGGCCCCGTTGATGACCCGGTGATCGTAACTCAACGACAGGGGAAGGATCTGGCGAGGCACAAACGCGTGCCCGTCCCAGACCGGCCGTGTCTGGATGCCCGTCGCACCGAGAATCGCAACCTCAGGCGCATTGATGATCGGCGTGAAGTAGGTCCCGCCGATGCCGCCCAAAGACGAGATCGATATGCAGCCGCCCGACATCCTGTCCATGGACAGACCCTTGGTGCGCGCCAGCAAGGAAACATCTTTCAGCTCAGCCGAAAGCTGCCCGACATCCTTCTGGTCGCAGTCCCGCAAGACCGGGACAAGAAGTCCCAGCGGTCCATCGACAGCGATGCCTATGTGAAAGTAGTCCTTGAGGATCAGCGATCCACCATCCGGCGCCACGGAGGAGTTGAAATGTGGAAACGCCTTGAGCGCATGCACGACCGCCTTGATCAGAAAGACCAGGGGCGAAACCTTCTGATCCGGCGTCAGGCTTCTGCGATAGGCCTCGAGTTCCGTAACATCCACGTCGTCACAGTGGGTAACGTGCGGAATGGTTGTGAAGTTCGTCGTCATGGTCTTGGCGACGAACTTCTGGACTCGCGTCCGGTCGACGATGCGAACCGGCCCGAAGGACGCAAAGTAATCTTCGGCAGAGGTGTCAGTCATGATTTTCCAGTGTGATCACGCGCCGCCGCGATGGGCCGGACCACGGCGGGATCGTCTCTGCCGCTCCGTCGCCCAAGGTCAGACTGCGCGGGCGAAGGGCGCGAAGTCGTTGGACAGGTCACGCATGGCGTTGGGCGAGAATTGACTGACGCCATAACGCAAAGTCTCAAGCAGGGCCTCGGTCCCGATTGTCGAGCCCTCAGGATAGATCACGCCCAGCGCAAGCGGACGCTCGCCAGCCGAGACCGGCACGAGCGCGGTCGTCGCTTGAGCGCCGGAGACAAACCCTGCCTGGCCGACGGCATGGCCCTGCTGACGATAGGTTGCAGCGCGCTCGCAGTATTCGGCGTGGACAAATTTCTGATCCTGCGCAGCCTCGGAATTCAGGCGCCAGAGCGTTTTCTTCGTCTGCTCCTGGCCGAGCGTCGAAAGAAGAAGCAACCCGGCCGCGCTGGCGTACAGGACCTCGGAGTCACCCTGCTCAAGCGCGACAGCACCATCGTCGGCGCCGTTTGAGACGCGGAAAACCTGGGTGTGCGTTCCGACCATGCCGAACAGGGCCACGGTTTGACGGGTCGATTGGGCCAGACGGTCCATGTAGGTGTAGAGGCGACCATCGCGAATGAATTCGGGCTGGGCTGCACCGCCCAATGTCGCCAGACGTGGGGTCGGCAGGTAGGAGCGGGTCATGGGGTCTTTGTACAGAAGGCCCATCTCGACCAGACTGGCCAGCAGTTCTGACGTGCTCGACTGCGGCCGACCATAGCGACGCACGATGTCCATGACCGTCGCGCTTTTGTTGGTCGTCCCGAAATAGTCGAAAACCTCGATCACGCGCTTGGCGATCTTGGTGCGATTGGAATCCAGTCCCGTGGCCATCCGTCGTCTCCCTGGGTTTGTGTTCTTATCTTTTCCCCAGACTATCCGCCGACATCCGCGACTCGTCAACAAAAAATGAGACAGCCTCCGTTTTTCTCTTATGGCATTGAATCCACGCACTTATATAGTTCTAATGATCGAAGCGTGCCTCCCGGCCCGCAAGTCTAATGCAATGCTCTCGAGTCGTTCGTATATTCGGCTAGCCGCGTCAGACTTCGGGCAGCCGAGTTCATTGATGAGTGATGATGCCGTCGTAGCCGGGCGGAAGGTCAAAACTCAGCGCGCGATCCGCCAAGGGTACCGCGCCCTCCCTGCTCAGATCCCTGGGTACGTCAGGACGCCGAACTGCGTCTTGAGCCTGCTCGGGCTGAAAAGTGAAACAAGCCCCGGTGGGGAAGGTCGTCGCCGAAAGGCCCTCGGGGATATCCATCGCCCTGCCATAGGCCATGATGGCGGCCCATCGAAGTATCCGGGCGCCCTCGCGTCGGTCACCGTCGAGCGTCGAAATCCACTCCCCGAGTTTGCTGAGACTGAGCCCTGCCAGATCGGACGGCGCGACAAACAGATCATTCTCCTGCCTCCAGGAAAACATCAACGCCCCATTTCGCACGAGTTCTGCGACACGCCGCCCATCGACCGGATCCGACACCGTGACATCGTAGGCGATCGCAGACGTCTCCGTCGCGTGCGCAGCCGCAAACAGGGCGAGATCATGAAGGTGCGTACAGTTGTGTGTTCGCTCTCCCTGCCGGGCCAACTGGTCGAGCGCCGCCCCCTCCAAGGTTTGGCTCAACTGGGCAATCGCGCCCCGACAGGTCGTCCAGGGCCAACGCTTCATGTCGCTTGCGACATCGACGACGATCCCTTCGCGATGGGTCAAGGTGACGACCATCCTGTGCCAGTCATCCTCAAGTTCAGCCGTCACCAGGCCCGGCGAGGGCTCGATCAGAATCCGGCGTCTGAAGGCCGGAACCGCCACGTCAGTCGCGCACCAGCAGGAGGGCGGTCGCCATCGGCCCGCCGCCCGACGTCGCGACCGCGACCCTGGGCTCGCCCTTGACCTGGCGCGCGCCGCCCTGCCCCCTGAGCTGCACGACTGCTTCATGCGCAAAGCCGAAACCGTGCAGACGTCCCGCGCCGATCTGACCCCCAAACGTGTTCAGCGGCAATTCTCCGTCCAGAGCGATCCGCTTTCCGTCGCCGAGGAAATCACCGGCCTCACCTCGCTTGCAAAACCCCAGACCCTCCAGCCAGGTCACAACGTTGAAGCTGAAACCGTCGTAGAGCTGGGCCACGTCGACGTCCTTGGGCTGATAGTCGGTGCGCTTCCAAAGCTCCGCTCCGGTCGGGTAAGCCGCGACCCATTCCGACTGATCCCAGCTATGACGCTCGACCGAATAGGCCATGGCGTCGATCCGGATGGCCGTGCATTTGACGTCGCCCAGAGCGTCGCCCGCTGAAACGATAAGCACGGTCGAGGCGTCGGTGAACCGGTCGCAGTCGTAAAGGCATAGTGGATCCGAGATCATCCTCGCGGACATGTAGTCGTCCAACGTCAGGGGTTCACGGACGAGGGCGCGCGGATTCAGCGCCGCGTGGGCGCGTCCTGTAATGGCGATCTGGGCAAGTTGCTCGCGCTTGAGACCGTATTTCTTGACATGCCGCATCGCATACTGGGCGATCCAGTTGGAAGCCGAATAGGCATTGAACGGTAACAGCCATTCCATCATGCCGTCGATTCGTCCTGGGCCCGGCCGGGGATATTCGTCCGGTCGCGATAGGGCGGCAGCCTCGTAGACCGTGCGGAAACACAGCACGTGGCGCGCCTGGCCGCTCATGACGGCTCCGACGGCCTCGACCACCGCGCCGAGCTGAGAGGTGATCTCAAAGCCGCCGTTGTACCAACGCACATTGAGACGCAGGGACTCAATGACGTCCTCGGTCCCGACCGGCGAATACCCCGGAGGCTGTGCGGCCTTGCCTGGATAGGTCGAAATGCCGTCGATGTCCGCCAGGGTCAGTCCGGCGTCGTCCAGCGCTTCCCGGATGGCGTCGATGGTCAGAAGCAAGGGATGGCGGGCCAGGCGGACCCCAACCTCCGATTGACCGGTTCCGGTGATATAGGCTTCTGGATTTGCCATCGTCAGGCTTTCTCGAACAGCGGCAGCCAGACGTCGTCATGCTGCTCGAAAGCCACCTTGACGGCGTCGCCGATGTCGACCGCCTCGACCGGACAATCGATGATGTTGGTGGTCAGATAGACACCTGGAGCGCCATCAATCGCCACACGGGCGATCACATAGGGCACCTCGAGCATTGGCTGCCACTTCTGGTGATTGATCGTATAGGTGTCGATCACGCCTGTCCCCGGCACGGTAGCGGGGGAAACAGCTTCAGATTGGCAGTTGGGGCAGATCGGGCGGGGTGGGTGCACAAACGTCTCACAGGCCTCGCACTGCAGAAAGCGAAGCTGGCCATCCGATCCGCTGGTCCAGAAAAAGCGGTTCTCCGCATTCAGGCGGGGAAGCAAACGAAAGCCTGCCACCGTCAGTCCCAACGCAGCGGCAGGGAGTCGATGGCGATGATGTTGCCGGCGTGGAACACTGTGGGCTTGGCGTCGTCCAGTCGGAAAGTCGGCAGCCGCGCCAGCATCTGTTCATAGAGAACTTGCAGCTCGATCCGCGCCAGGTGCGAACCCAGGCAACGGTGCGGTCCGGCTCCGAAGGCGATATGAACATTGTTCTCGCGATCGATGTCGAACGCCTCGGGCTTGGCGAACTCGCGTTGATCGAGGTCGGCCCCGGGCAAGAACAGCATCAGTCGATCCCCGTCCTTCATCTCGACGCCGGCGAACTCGACATCCTTGGCGATGCGGCGCGTCGGGACAGTGAAGGTGTAGCGCCGGAGAAGCTCTTCGGCCGCTTCGGGGATCCGCTTGGGATTGGCGCGCAGTTCTTCCTGGAACGCCGGGTTCTGCGCCAGGTGGCGAACGCCAAACCCCATGCCGTTAATGACGGTGTCCAGGCCGGCGATGAACAGAAGAACGGCGTAATCCTCCATCAGCTCGAACGTCATCGGCTCGCCGTCAAACTCCGACGTCCACAGCAGGCTGAGTAGGTCATCTTTCGGATCGGTCCGGCGGGACTCGATCTCGCCCTTCATCGCGTCGGCGACCTTCCTCATCCGATAGATCGGGGCAAGCTCCGTGTCCGGCGGAGACATGAATTCATGGACCAGGTCGCGGAACTCTGCGGATCGTTCGAGCGGCAGACCCATCATTTTCAGAAAGACCTGCACAGGCAGGGGCTCGGCGATATCGGGGACGAAGTCGCAATGGCCCTGCTCGATCACGGCGTCGATCAAGGAATTGGCCAGACTTCTAACCTCTTCCTTACGCGCAAGCATCGCCTTGGGTGAAAACGCAAGTTGCAGCGGCCGACGGAACTTCGTGTGGTCCGGCGGGTCCAGGTTGATCGGAGTCGGTAGCGGCACATGTCCGATCTGCTGCGCCAGCATGGCCCGCATCCCGTCCATCATCGGTCGGGGGTAGATTTCGCTCGAGAAGGTCTCGAAATCACGCGACGCATCGTAGTTCTCGCGAAACCCTGTGACGACCCAATGCCCGCCGTTGCGCGGCGTCCAGAAGACAGGTGGTGCGTCACGCAGCAGTTCGCGCACGCGTTCGTGCGGATCCTGGAGCAACGCCGGATCGACGAACATGTCGAAATCGTACACGGACGCATCCGCGACGTGCGTCGGCTTCGAAACGGCAGGACTGAGGTCGGTCAATCGTTAGCTCCTGGGGAGGCGGTAGGCATCTGGCGACCCTATTCCTCATTCGACCCGAGGGCAGAGGCAATGCGCGCTAGACCGATACCGTCCCCACGATCCTGCGCGCGCCAGAGCGATCGCCGGCGCGATTTTCCTGCGGATCGATTGATCCGGCGACCGCTCTTGGCTCTACGGTGAGTACATTCCAGGGCCGACCCGGCCCACGACATCCGCGCAGGTCATTGCCATGAGAATCCGGATCGAGAAGGCCCAATGCACGGGGAACGCCCGGTGCAACGCGGTCGCCGAAGCCCTGTATCCCCTCGACGACGAAGGTTACATCGCAACCGAAGGCTTTGACGTCCCGCCAGGCCAGGAGGATCTCGCCCGTCGCGGTGCCCGCGCCTGCCCGGAACGCATCATTTTCGTCATCGAGGACGAAGAAACCGCATGACCGACGCCCCGCATGTTCTTGTCGACGAAGCGGATGGCGTCCTTGTCGCCACGCTCAACCGACCCGAAAAGCTCAATGCGCTGAGCCGCCAGACCCTCGAAATCCTCGAGTCGGCCGTCTACCGCTTTCGCGACTCGCCGTCCCTGAGGGTTATGCTCATTCGTGCAACGGGCCGCTATTTCTCGGCGGGGGCGGACCTGCGCGAAGCCGGCGTCTCAGCGCCGCCGACGTCGGGCACGGAGATACGCGAGATGCATCGCCTTCACCTGAACGGCATGCGCCGCATGTACGATGAGATGGAAGCGATCGAAAAGCCCTTCGTAATCGCACATCAGGGCCCTTGCGTCGGAGGCGGGCTGGAGCTGTCCCTATCCTGCGACTTCCGTCTGGCCGCCGCGTCCGCCAGTTACAGCTTTCCCGAAGGCAAGATGGGCGTGCTGCCCGCCACCAATGGAATCAGTCGTCTGGTACGGCTCGTGGGCGCACACTGGGCACGCTACCTCGTCATGGCCAATTTGCCGGCCAATGCGCAGAAGGCCCTCGTCATGGGTCTGGTGCATGAGGTTTTCCCGGACGAAGGCTTCGATGACGCCGCCATGGCATTCTGCCGGCACCTGGTCGGCAACAATCCGGACCAGATGGGGGCTGCGAAAGTTGCGATCGAGATTGCGCGTGAACTCGGCGTGACCCAGGCCGCCAGCGTAGAGCGCCTCGCCAACAGTGCATTGATGCTGGCACCCGCATATCTGGAGGGCATGCGCGCCCATGTGGCGACGATCGGGACCAAGACGAGCGGCTGAAAAGGCCCGGGCTCGCTGACCGTAGCCTTCTCGGCCTTATCGGGCGTCGGCTTTGGGCAGCCTGGCCTTCTTCACATCGGCCTTTCGAGCTACAGCCGGCCCGAACGCCCCCAGGATGAACAGTTTGACCCGCTCCTCGATGTCCGGTTCGCTGGTCCGGGCGGTGATCCATTCCGCATAGGTCATGATCGGCGCACTGCCCAGGATCAGATCCGAAAACAGTTCAGACAGACGGTCGTAGTCGCCTTCGGGAATCAGCTTAGCGCGCGCCAGGCTTTCGAACATGCGGGCGATATTTCGACGAAACCGCGCGAACGCCGCCGTGCCGACGCCTCGCATCAGTTCTGGAAACCGTTTGCTCTCGGCGATCATGAGCCGCATCAGATCGATGGGCCGCGGCCGCAAGGAATAGGTGTGCATGTAGCGCGCCGTCTTCATCAACGCGGACTGCAGGGTCTCGCCGGACTCAAGGACCGGTGCCGGAAGAACTGCGCCCGTGTCGCGCGCAAAGATCACGTCACGAAACAACGCCTCCTTGTCCCCGAAGTGTTGGTAGAGCGTCCGCGTCGCGACACCGGCCCCCTTGGCGATATCGACAAGAGACGTCGCAGCATAGCCGTGATGCACGAAGAGTTCGGTCGCGACCTCCATGACTTTGGCCTTGCGACGCTCCAGTTCGGCTGCCGTTGGTCGACCTGCCTGATTGACCAGCCGTTCGGGAGACGCGGCATCGACGGACGCCGATCCGACGACCGGATTAGAGAAGGAGGGGGCAGCGCGTTTGGTCAATTGGTTGTCGCTCGAGGTGTCGCTCGTTCGTGGGCTCGAAGCCTCGCTAGAACAAATCTTGCCGGATCGAAAGAACCGATCACCCGGACCTGGCTGTTCTCACGCTAGGCAACCGGTGCCAGGGTCTTTAGCGGGATCGCCGGGTCTGCGAGATCGGTGACTGACGGAGACACGGCTGCAGTGACCAACGCCTTGCCCTGGACGTAGTCCTTGGTGGCGTTGACGCAATCCAACGCAATGACGCGACCCTGCTTCAGATAGATGACCGAGAAGCTGCGATCGGCCACGGACCCGCGCAGGATGGTCTGATCGTGGCCTACGGAGAGGCCGACAGTCTGCAACCTTAGATCATACTGGTTGGACCAGAACCAGGGCACGGCGTGGTAAGGGACAGGGTCGCCTGTGATCGCCCTGGCCACGACCGCGGCCTGATCGTTGGCGTTCTGGACTGACTCTACGCGAATGGTCGTCCCATCGGCAAAGGCGTTGGCGTGAGCGGCGCAATCGCCAATCGCGTAGATGTCCGCCAAGCTGGTCCGACAGAAGGCGTCGACCGCAACGCCATTTCCCCCCTCGGCGCCGGCGGCGAGAAGGGGCTCCACGGATGGAACGATACCGATGCCGACAATGACCATCTGGGCCGGCAGGATTTCGCCATCAGAAAGGCGGACGCCCCTCGCCTTTCCCGCGAACTCCTCGATGCACTCCACCGTGACGCCGAGTCGGACTTCCACCTCGTGAGTGCGATGTTCCGCCTCATAGAACCGTGACAAAACTTCGCCAGCGACCCGGGCCAGCACACGTTCCTGGGCCTCCAGCACCGTCACGGCCTTGCCCGCCTTGGCGAGAACCGCTGCGGCTTCAAGTCCGATATAACCGCCGCCGATGACGACGACGCGATGGACTGCGGTGAGTTCCTCCATCATCCGATCGACGTCGGCGCGTGTACGGACGCCATGGACGCCGTCGAGATCGTGGCCACTGCAAGCCAGACGCCGCGGCTCCCCACCGGCCGCCCAGATCAGCACGCCAAAGCCGATCATTTCGCCATTCGCGAGTTGCACCGTGTGCGCAGCCGCATCCACCGCGACCACCGCCTGCCCCAAGAGCATCGTGATCTCACGCTCGATCCAGAAGGCCTCCGGCCGGATCAACAGTCTGTCGAATGTCTTTTCCCCCGAGAGATAGTCCTTTGATAGAGGTGGGCGCTCGTAGGGCAGTTCGGGCTCGGCACCGACAATGGCAACGGACCCGGAGAATTTTCTCTGACGCAGGGCAGCGGCCGCCTGAGCGCCGGCATGGCCTCCCCCGACGATCAGCACATCATAGGTCTTCATCAATTGCTGCGCCCCTCGGTCACAGGAGATCCGCTCGTTCAAGCCGCTATGTCGTCAATCCTCGGGTGCGATCGTGACCCGCAGTCCCGTCAGTTCATCCTTCATTCGGATCTGGCAGGACAGCCTTGAGGTCGGCTGACGATGCTCAGAACTGTCCAGCAGGTCGTCCTCGTCTTCACTCATCGCCGACAGTTGGGCGACGTACTCCGGATCGACGATGACATGACAGGTCGCGCACGAGCAGCACCCGCCGCAAAGGGCCATCAGTTCGTCGATTCCCTTGTCCCTAATGGCTTCCATGACTGAGCGGCCAACGACAGCCTCGACGCTGACCTCCTCACCTTCCCGAGTTGTCACGATGATCGTCGGCATTCGGTGTCTTCCTTCAGAATCGGATGAGGCGTCGCAGTCCTAGCGCGCGTAAAGGGCCTATAAGAGCGAGTGTCGCACGATTGAAGTGCTGATCCCCCTGGTAAAGGCCAATGCCCGGCGCGTCTCGAAGGAATCAAGGACATATTGCCTGGGCGATATCCTGCGCCGCGGCACGAAAACCCCGGCGTGGTCGGCACCTAATCAGGGATGCAAACTCCAAGGCGTCGCTAATGCGGGCGGGCCGGGCGCGGCCATTCAATCACGGGCGACCACAAAGGATTGGCCATTAATGACATTGACGACATGCATTATTGTGCCAGTATTCACCTAACGAATTTGGGACCTCAATGTCCCGACGAGGGAGATGAGAATGCAGGACGCAAGGTCCGAAGGACGAATTCTGTGTGGCTTCGTCGAGGCCCTGATTGGCGGCAGCGCGATGGCAGGGATTCTCGCGGTAGCGTTCCTTATTTCCGCGACCGTGATTCCCAACATCAGCCAGACACCGATGCAAATTACAGATCGGACCGGCGTCGTCGCCGTCCGGTGAGTTTCGAACTCGGCGACGGTGACCGCCTTCCGGGTCACAAATGACAAATCAGGTGGCCAGCTCGACACAGGAATGGCGGCGCGGCTGGTCCGTCGTGCTGGCGGCAGCCGGCGGCATGGCGCTGTCAACGGCGAACGTATACTCCACAGGCGTCTTCATGGGCCCGCTGCAGGAGACGTTCGGCTGGAGTCGTACTGAAATTTCGGCCGGGCTGTCGATCGGGTCGCTGGCCGCCGTCGTCTGCTCGCCCTTCATCGGTCTTGCCGTCGATCGCTTCGGGCCCCGCCGCATAGGCATAGCCGGTGCGATCGCCTTCTGTGCGGCATGGGCTCTTTTCTCGACCGTTCAGTCGTCAATCTGGACCTGGTGGGCCGTCAGTGGCCTGCTGGCCATCGCCAGTCTGGGTGTCGGCCCCACGATCTGGACAGCTGCTGTCTCCAGCTTGTTCTTCAAAAGTCGCGGTCTTGCTTTGGCCGTTCTGCTTTGCGGCATCGGAGTGGGGTCGGCCGTGACCCCGATTCTGAGCAGCGTCCTGGTGACAAACCTTGGTTGGCGCGGGGCTTATCTCGGCTTGGCTGGAATTTGGGCCCTCGTCATCATCCCGTTGCTGATACTCCTTTTCACGAGTGCCAAGGACCGGGATCGCGTCGGTCCAGAAAAGGACAAGTCAAGCGCGGTCGCCTTGTCCGGTGTCGGTGTCCGTGAGGGTCTACGGTCGCTCAGGTTCGTCAAGCTGGCCGTGAGCGGGTTCATCCTCGCAGGCGTCGGTGGTGGCATCGCGATCAATATGGTGCCGATTATGATGTCCCTTGGGGCCTCTAAGGCAAGCGCGGCAGGTCTGGCGGCGTTGCTTGGCCTTTCCTCGATGGTCGGTCGGCTCTCGGTCGGCATTCTGCTCGACCGGTTCAATGCCAACATGGTCGCAGCGTCGGTCGCGTTGATTCCGATCCCGGCCCTGTTGCTTCTCCTCGGCGTACCAGGCTCGCCGGTTATCCTGATCGTCGCTATCCTCGCCTTGGGCCTGGCGCTCGGCGGAGAATTGGATTGCCTCGCCTATCTGACCAGTCGACATTTTGGCCTGAAAAGCTTCGGCACATTGTTCGGCACGATCGGGGGTGCAATGGCGCTGTCCGTCGGGATGGCCCCCGTCTTGATCAGCTACGCCTTCGACCGGACGGGGTCGTATGCTCTGGTGTTGTGGATTGCGGTCCCGCTTTGCCTGATCGCTTCCGCCTTTGTCGCGACCTTGGGACGCTTCAGGCCCCTGGACGCCGACCTGGTGAGAAGCTCGGCAAACTGAGAACCTAAGCTTCCTTGCGCCGCTCATAAGCACGGCGCAGGCCGGATCGCCGTGGTGATATCTGCTCCGATCCGACGGCAGCCCCCTGTTCGGAGATTTGTCGCCTCCCTCTCAGTGTTAGAGCGACGGCATAACAATCCTCAAGGACCGCCGCCATGCGCGACATCAACCACTTCATCGACGGCGCGAGCTTCATCGGGGCCTCGGGGCGGTTCGCGGATGTGTTCAATCCCAACACGGGCGAGGTCCAGGCGCGGGTGCAGCTGGCCTCGGTGTCGGAGATGGACCGTGCCGTTCAGTCGGCCCAGGCCGCGTTCGAAGGCTGGTCCTCGACCAACCCCCAGCGCCGCGCGCGGGTGATGTTCGAGTTCAAGCGGCTGGTCGAGGCCAATATGCAGGAGCTGGCCGAACTGCTGTCGTCCGAGCACGGCAAGGTGGTCGCGGATTCCAAGGGCGACATCCAGCGGGGGCTGGAGGTCATCGAGTTCGCCTGTGGCATCCCGCATGCGCTGAAGGGCGAATACACCTGGGGCGCCGGCCCCGGCATCGACGTCTATTCGATGCGCCAGCCGCTGGGCGTGGTGTCGGGCATCACCCCGTTCAACTTCCCGGCCATGATCCCGATGTGGATGTTCGGCGTCGCCATCGCGGTCGGCAACACCTTCATCCTCAAGCCGTCGGAGCGTGATCCGTCGGTGCCGGTGCGTCTCGCTGAACTGATGATGGAGGCGGGGGCACCCAAGAGCGTGCTGAACGTGGTGCACGGCGACAAGGGGGCGGTCGACGCCATCCTGGAACACCCCCAGGTCCACGCCGTCAGCTTCGTCGGTTCGTCCGACATCGCCCACTATGTCTATCAACTGGGTGCCGCCAACGGGAAGCGGGTCCAGGCCATGGGCGGGGCCAAGAACCACGGCATCGTCCTGCCCGACGCCGACATGGATCAGGTGATCAAGGACCTGTCGGGCGCCGCCTACGGCTCGGCCGGCGAGCGCTGCATGGCCCTGCCGGTCGTCGTTCCCGTCGGCAAGAAGACCGCTGATGAACTGCGCGAGCGGATGGTCGCAGAGATCCCCACCATGCGGGTCGGCGTCTCGACCGACGCGGGGGCCCACTACGGCCCCGTCGTCACCCAGACCCACCGCGACAAGATCGCCGGCTGGATCGAGACCGGCGTGCGCGAGGGCGCCGAACTGGTCGTGGACGGCCGCGATTTCTCGCTGCAAGGCTACGAGAAAGGCTTCTTCATCGGCCCGTCCCTGTTCGACAACGTCACGACCGAGATGGAATCCTACAAGGAGGAGATCTTCGGCCCCGTCCTCCAGATCGTCCGCGCCGCCAGCTTCGAGGAGGCGCTGAGCCTGCCCTCCAAGCACCAGTACGGCAACGGCGTCGCCATCTTCACCCAGAACGGCCGCGCGGCGCGGGATTTCGCCGCCCGCGTCAACGTCGGCATGGTCGGGATAAACGTCCCGATCCCGGTGCCCGTCGCCTATCACACCTTCGGCGGCTGGAAGCGGTCTGCCTTCGGCGACACCAATCAGCACGGAATGGAAGGCCTGAAGTTCTGGACCAAGGTGAAGACTGTCACCGCCCGCTGGCCGGACTCAGAGCTGGAGCACGCAGACAGCTCGTTCGTCATTCCGACGATGGCGTGATCAGGCCTAGGCCGACAACGGATGACACCAGGTCCGGCCGGTTTCCGACCGCCGTGGCTCGTCGTCATAAGGCGACCGCCTATCAAAACCGGCACCGAGGAAACCGCCGATGACCAGGCGCAACCATATCCTCATCGTCGGCGCGAGCGGGGTGATCGGCACCGGCGCAGTCGAGCATTTCACGGGTCTGGGCGGCTGGGAGGTCACGGCCATCTCGCGCCGCCCACCCGTCGTCGCAGATGATGGTTTCTTCTCGCATCTCCCGCTCGATCTGACCGATCCCGAAAGATGCTGCGCGGTCATCGGCGGCCTTCGCCCGGTCACCCATTTGATCTATGCAGCCGTCGCCGAGGCCCCAGGGTTGAGCGGTGGATGGTATGACCGGGAGCTGATCGCGGCCAACGGTGCCATGTTCGCCAATGTGATCGATCCACTGAGCGTTCACGGCTCGCTTGGTCACGTCAGCCTGCTTCAGGGTGCCAAGGCCTATGGCGCGCACCACCATCCCGTCGAGGTCCCATGTCGGGAAGACCAATCGCGCGATGACCATCCCAACTTTTACTGGCTCCATGAAGACCGCCTGCGACTCCGGGCGCGCGAAGCCGGGTTCGCTTTCACGATCTTTCGGCCCCAGGTCCTGTTGGGCGCCGCGCCCGGCGCGGCAATGAACCCCGTGGCTCCGATCGGAGCCTACGCGGCGCTCTGCCGGGAACTTGGTCGCCCGTTCGCCTTTCCAGGCCAGTCGGCTTCGCTGTTGGAACTGGTGGACACGGACCTACTGGCGGAAGCCTTCGCCTGGGCCGCGACCGAGCCGGCGGCGGCGGACCAGACCTTCAACATCACCAACGGCGACATTCTAGTTCTGGCCCACGCGTGGCCATACTTGGCGGAACGCCTGAAACTGCCGGTCGAAGGTGAACCGCCGTCAACCCTGTCGGCCTTCTTCGCTGAACCCGAAGTCCAGTCCGCCTGGCGCGACCTGGCCGAGCGACATGATCTCAGGTTCGCCGAGTTGGCGGATCTTCTCGGCCAGTCCCATCACTACGTCGATCTGTTGCTGGGGCAGCGCCTCGCCGACAAGGCCTCCCCCGTTCTCCTGGACACGATCAAGATTCGCCGGGCGGGATTCCACGGCTTCAGGGACAGCCGCCACTCTCTGATGCATTGGCTGCAGCGAATGGTCGAGCTGGGCCTGCTTCCGCCGCTGACATTGGGGGCCAACTAAAGGCCGCTATGTGCGGAAAGGATTGGCTGTTTCGCGCTCAAAAAAAGCCGCGCCCAGAGGGCGCGGCGAAAGTCTTGGGAGGAAATGCCCAAACGGGCCAATGACGTCTAGGCGTGGGACAACTTTTCGACAACCGCTGACAAAACGCGTCACCGCCTGATCGTCACGCCGATGCGATGTCGGCCTTCTCGACAGCCGACATCGCGAACTGTCGACTCGATGAAAACATGCGAAAGCTGCTCATCGCGTCGCGGGGCGTTACAACGAAATCCGTACAAACTGCCCCCTTAATGCCCACCCCGGCCAAAACGCTCCGGTAACGGATCATTTTGGCACCTCCAATCGGCTCTGAATATCTGATTTTGCAGGTAAACGATGGTAGGCGGCGACGGGTTCGAACCGCCGACCCTCTCGGTGTAAACGAGATGCTCTGACCAGCTGAGCTAGCCGCCCTTACCGTCGGGAACAGGCCTTGTGCCCTGTGCGGGTCAGCCGTTCAAGACGCTTTTCAGACCTTCGCCGACGCGGAACCTGGCCGTTCGGGACGCTGGACGGGCGACGGCCTCGCCGGTGCGGGGGTTGCGGGCGACGCCGGCCTTGCGATCGACGGCCACGAAGGCCCCGAATCCCACGAGCCGAACATCGCGGCCCTGGCGCAGCGAATCCGTGACGCCGTCGGTGAAGGCCTCAAGCGCCAGCCTGGCCTGATCGCGGCTGATGTCGGCGGCGGCGGCCATGGCCGCGATCAACTCGGTCTTGGTCATGCAAATGCCCTTCGTGCTCGACGCCTCGCGACGCCGCATCGATCCCTGCCCCGGATGAAACTAAAGGGCGCCTTTGGGCTCGCGTCAAAAGGGAAACGCGGCCCGGGAGGGCCCGGACCGCGCTTTTCGTGCTTAATGCCCCGAAACGGGACAGCGTCAGTGACTGACGACCGTGCCGTCCGGCGCGTTCGGAGCCGGGGCCGGGGTCAGGGGCTCGGCGACCTCATCCCATTCTACGGGCGTCAGTGCGCCGACCAGGGCCCATTTCAACGCTTCGTCGGCGGTCGAGATCGGCACGATCTCCAGCGCGTTCTTCACATTGTCGGGCACGTCGGCGAGATCCTTCTCGTTTTCCTGAGGGATCAGCACCGTCTTGATGCCCGAGCGCAGGGCGGCGAGCAGCTTTTCCTTCAGCCCACCGATGGCCGTGACGCGACCGCGCAGGGTGATCTCGCCGGTCATGGCGATGTCCTTGCGGATCGGCACGCCCGAAAGCACGCTGACCATGGCCACGGTCATGGCCACGCCGGCGGACGGACCGTCCTTGGGCGTGGCACCGTCCGGAACGTGGACGTGGATGTCGGTCTTCTCGAACACCGGCGGCTTGACGCCGAAGGTCAGCGACCGCGCCCGGACGTAGGAGGCGGCGGCCGAGATGGATTCCTTCATCACGTCCTTCAGGTTGCCGGTCACGGTCATGCGACCGCGGCCCGGCATCTTGATCGCCTCGATGGTCAGTATCTCGCCGCCGAACTCGGTCCAGGCCAGACCGGTGACGATGCCGACCTGATCCTCTTCGTCGGTCTCGCCGAAGCGAAACTTCTGGACTCCAGCGTATTTGGCAAGCTTCTCGGCGTCCACCGTGATCGAGAGCGTCTTTTCCTTCGACATCTCGCGCACGGCCTTGCGGGCCAGACCGCCCAGGGCGCGTTCCAGCGACCGCACCCCGGCTTCGCGGGTGTAGTAGCGGATCAGGTCGCGGATGGTGTCCTCGGGCACCACGAACTCGGCCGGGGTCAGACCGTTGTCCTTGGTCACCTTGGGCAGGACGTGACGCTTGGCGATCTCGACCTTTTCGTCCTCGGTATAGCCGCTGACCCGGATGATCTCCATCCGGTCCATCAGGGGCTGGGGCATGTTCAGGCTGTTTGCCGTGGTGACGAACATGACGTTGGACAGGTCGTAGTCGACCTCCAGATAGTGGTCGCCAAACGCGTTGTTCTGAGCCGGATCCAGCACCTCGAGCAGCGCCGACGAGGGATCGCCGCGCCAGTCGGCACCCAGCTTGTCGATTTCGTCCAGCAGGATGAAGGCGTTGGTCGTCTTCACCTTCTTCATCGACTGGATGATCTTGCCGGGCATGGAGCCGATGTAGGTGCGTCGGTGACCACGGATCTCGGCCTCGTCGCGCATCCCGCCCAGCGACATGCGCACGTATTCACGCCCTGTCGCCTTGGCGATCGACTTGGCCAGCGAGGTCTTGCCGACGCCGGGAGGGCCGACGAGGCACAGGATCGGGCCCTTCAGCGAGTTGGTGCGGGCCTGGACGGCCAGATACTCGATGATCCGTTCCTTGACCTTCTCAAGGCCATAGTGATCCTCCTCGAGGATGGCCTCGGCGACGTCCAGATTGATCGCCTTCTGCTTGGCCTTGCCCCACGGGATCGACAGCAGCCAGTCGAGGTAGTTCCGCACCACGGTCGACTCGGCCGACATGGGCGACATGTTGCGCAGCTTCTTGACCTCGGCCTCCGCCTTGGTGCGGGCTTCCTTGGACAGACGCGTCTTCCTGATGCGCTTCTCCAGCTCCATCACCTCGTCGCGCGCGTCGTCGGTCTCACCCAGCTCGCGCTGGATCGCCTTCATCTGCTCGTTCAGGTAATATTCGCGCTGGGTCTTCTCCATCTGGCGCTTCACGCGCGAGCGGATCTTCTTCTCGACCTGGAGGACGGAAATCTCGCCCTCCATCAGGCCGTAGACCTTCTCCAGCCGCTTGGGCACGTCGATGGTTTCCAGCAGGCCCTGTTTGTCGGCGATCTTGACCGACAGGTGAGCGGCGACCGAATCGGCCAGCTTGGACGGATCGGTGATCTGGGGGATGGAGCTGAGCGCCTCGGGCGGCACCTTCTTGTTCAGCTTCACATAGTTCTCGAACTGCTCGACCACGGCGCGCAGCAGGGCCTCGGACTGGGCCGGTTCGCCCGGTTCGTCGGCGATGGCGACGGCCTCGGCCTCGAAATACTCCTCGCGGTCGGTGAAGCGGGTCAGGCGCGCGCGGCTCTTGCCCTCGACCAGCACCTTGACGGTGCCGTCGGGCAGTTTCAGCAGTTGCAGGACGGTGGCCAGCACCCCGACCGGATAGATGGCGTCCGGCGTCGGGTCGTCATCGACGGAGTTCTTTTGGGTCGCCAGCAGGATCTGCTTTTCGCCCTTCATGATCTCGTCCAGCGCACGGACCGATTTCTCGCGTCCGACGAACAGGGGCACGACCATGTGCGGGAAAACCACGATGTCCCTCAGAGGCAACACGGGCAGGGTCTTGGTCTCGGTCATAATCAATCACTCCCGGGCCATTGGAGATCTCCGGCCCGCCGCAGCGAAAGGCCCCGCGGTATGCAGCGACCCCCCAGAAACGGCCCGTCCAGTGTGACGGCGTTCGAGGGAGTATGTGGTTGCATCGCACCAAGGTTCAAGCGTGACGGCGGATTGGTCCGTGGAAAGCATGATTTGGCGGTTCAGCGAAGGGGTCGGTCGATTGCAAGGGGCGGGTGCTGCTGGTGAGCAGTGGCAGGGTCCGACTCAATAGGTGACATCTCTTTCGTCATCCTCAGGCTTGTCCCAAGGATCCAGACTCACGCTGGCACCGTTTGGCGGCACGCTCTACGCGAGATATCGGCATCATGGGTCCTGACTGCTGACGGTGCTTCTGGATCCTCGGGACAAGCCCGAGGATGACGCGATAGAAAACTGACCACACACGCCTCTTCGCCCTCACGCGATCTCTCGCTGAAGCGATGGGAAGGGCCGGCGGAGCGTCCGGGCTCTCACCCGGAGAAGAATAGAAAATACCGTTTCGGCGAAAGACAGACGCTCCGCGTGCATGGTTATCCGGGAGCTGTACGGCTCGGTCTCCCGAACCAGCGGGGGTGTTAACCCCTTGCCGCTACCGCGCCCCCGGCGGGAAGGTGACGCCCTTGCGACGTCATCCCCTGAACGATCCGACTCTCTGCGCCAGACCCTTTGACGGTCCGGGGCGACGCAGCTCTCGAAAGAACTGCGCCGGCATCCCCCGGTCCGATCCCGCTCCACACACCCCCGCCGCAACAAGATCGCAAGGCCTTGCGCCCTTCCCCGCGACGGGACAGCCAGCAGTATAGGGGTGGTGGATAGGTGGGCGCGTTCGAGGGGTCGAGAAACCTGCAATCCGTTGCAGTGCAAGGTATTGGAGCCTCGAAGTTCGCAAGTTCGAGGCGTTGGACGAGCCGTCTCCTCCCCGTCGCGAAGCGATGGGGAGGTGGCAGCGAGCCCTCTTGCGAGCTGACGGAGGGGGCGACACGATGCCGGGAGTGGGGGCTACCGGACGCACCTCGACCGTTTAGAGAGTCCTCACCGGTCAGACCCCGTCTCCCCCTCCGTCACGGCGCTGAAGGAGCGCCGCGCCACCTCCCCATCCGCAAAGCGGCGGACGGGGAGGAGAGGTGCGTCACACCCGAGGCGAAGAATCAGGCCCGGACCGCACCCCGTGCCGCATCGACGCCCAGGGCCTTGAGCGCGGCGGCGGCGATCTGGTCGGCGTTGAGGCCGGCGGTGGCGTACATGGCGGCGGGGTTGTCCTGGTCCTGGAAGACGTCGGGCAGGTGCAGGGTGCGGATTTTCAGCCCCGCATCCAGTGCGCCCTTCTCGGCCAGAAGCTGAAGCACGAAGGCGCCGAAGCCGCCCATGGCCCCCTCCTCCACCGTGATCAGGGCCTCATGCTCGCGGGCCAGGCGCAGGATCAGGTCGGCGTCCAGCGGTTTGGCGAAGCGGGCGTCGGCGACGGTGGCGGAGATGCCGTGGGCGGCCAGCAGGTCGGCGGCCTTCAGCGATTCCTGCAAGCGCGTGCCCAGCGACAGGATGGCGACGGCCGTTCCCTCGCGCACGATCCGGCCGCGCCCGATCTCCAGCGGGGCCGAGAGTTCGGGAATCTCGACGCCGACGCCGTCGCCACGCGGATAGCGGAAGGCCGAGGGGCGGTCGTCGATCTCGCAGGCGGTGGCGATCATGGCGGCCAGATCGGCCTCGTCGGCGGCAGCCATCAGCACCATGCCGGGAAGCGCGCCCATATATCCGATGTCGAACGACCCGGCATGGGTCGCGCCGTCCGCTCCCACCAGACCGGCCCGGTCCATGGCGAAGCGCACCGGCAGTTTCTGGATCGCCACATCGTGGACGACCTGATCGTAGCCGCGCTGGAGGAAGGTCGAATAGATGGCGCAGAACGGCTTCATCCCGTCCGCCGCCAGACCGGCGGCGAAGGTCACCGCGTGCTGTTCGGCGATGCCGACGTCATAGGTTCGGTCCGGGAAGGCCTGGCCGAACAGGTCCAGCCCGGTTCCGGACGGCATGGCGGCGGTGATGGCGACGATCGAGGCATCGCGCTGCGCCCGCTTGATCAGCTCGGTGCCGAACACCTTGGTATAGCTGGGGGCGTTGGAGACCGACTTGGACTGCTTGCCCGAGACGACGTCGAACTTGACCACGGCATGCAGCTTGTCGGCGCTGCTTTCGGCCGGGGCGTAGCCCTTGCCCTTCTGGGTCACGACGTGGACGACCACGGGTCGGTCCGTGATGGCGGCGGCGTTCCTGAGGATCGGGACCAGGTTGTCCATGTCGTGGCCGTCGATCGGCCCGATGTAATAGAAGCCCAGTTCCTCGAAGAAGGTGCCGCCGGTGACCATGCCCCGGGCGTACTCCTCGGCCTTGCGGGCCGCCTCACGGAACGGTCGCGGCATATGCTCGGCGACCTTCTTCCCGAACTGACGGAAGTTCTGATAGGCGCCGCCCGAGACCTGTTTGGCCAGATAGGCGCTCATCCCCCCGACCGGCGGGGCGATCGACATGTCGTTGTCGTTCAGGATGACGGTCAGCTGGCCGGTCGTCTCGGCGGCGTTGTTCATCGCCTCATAGGCCATGCCGGCGGACATCGAGCCGTCGCCGATGACGGCCACGACCTTGTTGGTCTCGCCCTTCTGGTCCCGGGCGGCGCAGAACCCCAGGGCGGCGCTGATCGAGGTCGAGGCGTGGGCGGCCCCGAAGGGGTCGTATTCGCTCTCGCTGCGCTTGGTGAAGCCCGACAGGCCGCCGGGCTGACGCAGGGTGCGGATGCGGTCTCTACGGCCTGTCAGGATCTTGTGCGGATAGCACTGATGGCCGACGTCCCAGATCAGGATGTCCTTCGGGGTCTCGAAGACGTGGTGCAGCGCCGTGGTCAGTTCGACGACGCCGAGACCGGCCCCCAGATGCCCGCCCGTCACCGACACCGCGTCGATCGTCTCGGCCCGCAGTTCGTCGGCCAGCTGACGCAGTTGGGCGATCGAGAAGTCGCGCATGTCGGCCGGGACGGTGACGGTGTCGAGAAGCGGGGTTTCGGGCATGGACGGCGAGGACCTTGGGGAGCGGCTTTGCTTGAACTCGGAGGGCGGAGGAATGCTCCGCCTACGACCGCCGGTTTAGCACGAAGTCCACGCTGGCTTTCAGGTTTTCGGCGTCGTGGCCGAACACATCAAGGTGGCCACGGGCCTGATCGGCCAGATGCGCGACGCGATGTCGCGCCTGATCCACGCCCAGCAGGGTGACGAAATTGGTCTTGCCCTGGGCCGCGTCCTTGCCACCCGCCGCCTTACCCAGGATGTCCTCGTCGCCGTCGACATCCAGCAGGTCGTCGACGATCTGATAGGCCAGGCCGATGTCGTGGGCGAAATTGGTCAGGGCCTGGACATGGGCGTCACGGGCCTGGGCGATGATGAGGGGTATTTCAAAGGCATAGGTGAACAGGGCCCCGGTCTTGAGCCGCTGCATCCGGGCCACCCCGCCGAGGTCGTCGCGGACGCCGAGCAGGTCGATCATCTGGCCACCGGCCATGCCGCGCGCGCCGCTGGCCAGCGACAGGCGGGCGGCGAGTTCGCAGCGGATCTCGGCGTCCTCATGGGTGTCGGGGTGCAGGATGATGTCGAAGGCGGCGGTCTGGAGCGCGTCGCCGGCCAGGATGGCGGTCGCTTCGTCATAGGCGATATGCAGGGTCGGGCGGCCACGGCGCATGTCGTCGTTGTCCATGGCCGGCAGGTCGTCATGGACGAGAGAATAGGCGTGGACGCATTCCAGGGCGCAGGCGGCGCGCAGCACGGGGCGCTCCTCGATGTCGAACAGCCGGGCGGCCTCCATCGCAAAATAGGGCCGCAGCCGTTTGCCGGGCCCGAGCGCCGCATAGCGCATGGCCTCGGTCAGCCGTGATTCGGGGCCATCGGCGCGGGGCAGCAGTTGATCGAGCGCCACCGTCACCAGGTCGGCGACCTCGGCGACGCGATCGATCACCGATTGTTCAGGCGAGTTGGCGGCATGGGGCTTGAGCGAGCCGGTCAAAACAGCCTCCCACCGACGACGGCGTCCCGATCGACCCCGGCCAGGACCACCTCGCCGTCCGCGTCGGGGAAGCCCAGCGTCAGCACCTCCGACATGAAGGGCCCGATCTGGCGAGGGGCGAAATTGACGACGGCCGCGACCTTGCGGCCGGTCAGCTGATCCAGGGTGTAGTGGCGGGTGATCTGGGCGGAGGACCGTTTGACGCCGATCGGGTCGCCGAAATCGATGGTCAGCTTGTAGGCGGGCTTTCGCGCCTCCGGGAAGGTCTCGGCCCTGATCACCTGGCCGATGCGGATATCGACCTTCATGAAGTCGTCGAAGGCGATGCGCTCCGACACAGGCTGACCGGCGGCGGCGGACATCAGCCGAACTCGGCGGGCTGGACGCCTTTGGCCTGGCCGTCGGCGCCGACGACGATCTTCTCGACGCGGAGCTGGGCGGCCTTCAGCCGGTCCTCGCACAGGGCCTTCAACCGTGCGCCCTCTTCATACAGGGTGATGGATTCCTCCAGCGGGGCCTGGCCGGACTCCAGGCGCGAGACGATACCTTCCAGACGCGCAAGCGCATCCTCGAAGCTGAGATCGGCGGGGGGAGAAGCAGCGTCGGTCATCGGGGCGACCCTAGAGGGCCGGGGGCGAGGCTTCAACGGCGGAAAGCGTCGCGCCGCGTGATGTCATCCGCGCTTCTCGTAACGACGCTGGGACCAGTAGCGGAAGCCCTGGTTGGTCACGAGGGACCAGCCGTCCGCCTTCAGCTGCTTCCCGACCATGTGGTTGAAATAGCCGTGGGCCAGGACCAGCACGTCCTGGCCGGTCTCGGCCCGCGCGATCAGGGCCCGGGCGGCGCGTTCGGCGCGGTCTTCGGCCTGGACGCGTGTTTCCTGACCGTCGTGGTGGTCGAAGGCGTGCCACCAGAATCGGGCCACCGCGCCCCAGTATTTCGGCGGCAGTTTGAACCAGGACGGAAAGTGCGGCGGCGGCAGGGGTGCCTCGATGAACAGGGTGTCGGAGATGACCTCGCGCCCGGCGGCGATGGCGAGGGCGGTCTCCTGGGCACGCGGACGGGTCGAGGCGACGATGACGCCGGCACCGGCGGCCGTGGTCAGAAGTTCGGGCGGCGGAATCTGACCGGCCCTCAGGCCGCCGATCTCGTAACGAGCCCACCAGTCGCGATACTGGTCCGACGTCAGCAGGCATTTGCGCGACAGGGCCGGCTCGCCGTGCCGGGTCAGGATGATCGCGCCCGGCGAAACGGGAGCGCGCGGCGTGGGATCGTGAGAGACGGCGGGCAGGGTCATGGCGCGAGGAGATGCGGCGACAGCGATGTCGTTTGTGGTCCTCAATCCTCCCCCAACGCTTTGACATGGGCGACCGCGGAACGGCCGAGCCCTTCGAGGTCGTAACCGCCCTCGAGGGAGGACACAACCTTGCCGCCGCACCTTTGGCGCGCGACCTCAAGCACGGCGCGGGTCGCCCAGGCGAAGTCCTCGGCCTCCAGCGACTGATGCGCCAGGGGATCGCGGCGGTGGGCGTCGAATCCGGCCGAGATCAGGATCAAGTCGGGCGCGAACGCATCGAGCGCCGGCATCAGCGTACCCGCAAAGGCCCCGCGCCAGTGCTCGCGGGCCGCATGGGGCACGACGGGCGCGTTGACGACATTGCCCACGCCGGTCTCCGACACCGCGCCGGTGCCGGGATAGAGCGGCGACTGGTGGATAGAGGCGAAGAACAGGCTGTCGTCCGCTTCGAAGGCGGCCTGGGTGCCGTTGCCATGGTGGACGTCGAAATCGACCACGGCGACGCGGGCCATGCCGAGCGACTGGGCCACCCGGGCGGCGACGGCGACGTTGGAGAACAGACAGAACCCCATCGACTGGTCCGGCTCGGCATGGTGGCCAGGCGGGCGGACGGCGGCGAAGGCGCGGGCGGTCTGGCCCTCCGCCACGGCGCGGACGGCGTCGATCACGGCCCCGACGGCCAGACGCGCGGCGCGGACGCTGCCGGGCGACAGGATGGTGTCGGCGTCAAGCTGGGCGAAGCCGCTGTCCGGCGAGGCCGCCAGCAGGCGGGCGACATGGTCGGCGGGATGAACGCGCTCCAGGTCGGCGACGCTGGCCTCGGTCGCCGCGCGGCGATCGCGGTCGAGACCGGCCGACGCCAAGGCGTCCAGCACGGCCTGCAGCCGTTCCGGTCGCTCGGGATGACCGAGCCCGGGTCGGTGTTCGAGCATGTCGGGATGGGTGAACAGGGTCGTCATGGCATAAGTACGTTAGGGGCATCGATGCGGATTGTCGCGGATGACGATGCGCGGCTTTTCAGTGTAATCGCCCGGCCATGACCTCGACCGCCGACATCGCCCTTATCCGCGCCGCCCGACCCGAAGACGCCGAGGCCCTCGGAGCCCTGGGCCGCCGGACCTTCATCGATACCTTCGTCGCGGCAGACGGCTTTGCGATCCCCTACCCGGCCGACGACCTGGCCGCCTTCCTGGACGCCAGTTTCAGCCCCGAGGCCACGGCCAGGAAGCTGGCCGAGCCCGGCGCAGCCTGGTGGGTCGCCGAGCGAAACGGCGACTTGCTGGCCTTCGCCAACGCCGGGCCCAATACCCTGCCCCACCCCGAGGCGACGCCTGCCAACATGGAGCTACGGAGGCTGTATGTCGGCAAGTCGGCGCAAGGCCTGGGCCTCGGCACGCAACTGCTGACGGCGTCTCTGGACTGGATGGAGGCCAACACCGAAGGCCCGCTCTGGATCGGCGTCTGGAGCGGCAACACGAAGGCGCAGAGGCTGTATGCCGCCTACG
This sequence comes from Brevundimonas sp., assembly GCF_016463485.1. GTDB lineage: Bacteria > Pseudomonadota > Alphaproteobacteria > Caulobacterales > Caulobacteraceae > Brevundimonas. The sequence goes on along the minus strand of NZ_JAEMRD010000001.1, from coordinate 15,078 downwards.
GGTTCGAGAAGGCCGGGGAGTATCAGTACCCAGTCGGGGCGTGGATGGACGACGAGTTCATCCTGCGACGCGGATAGGCTATGCTGCGGCCATGACCCGCGACGAACTGCTGACCAAGTTGCGCGAACTGAAGCCCTGGCTGGAAGAGCAGGGCATCGTCAACGTGCGCCTGTTCGGCAGCTATGCTCGCGACGAGGCCGGGCCGGACAGCGATGTAGATCTGCTGGTGGATTTATCCGGGCCAATCGGATGGGACTTTTTCAGCGTGAAGAAGGAAGTCGCATCACGCCTGGGGCACAAGGTCGATATGTGTCCTGACGATGGACTCAACAATCCTCACATCCGGCGGACTGCGATGCGAGACGCCATTGCCATCTGACCGACCTGACCCGATCCTGATCTCGGAGTTGCGGGAGTCCGTGACATGGATCACCGCCTATGTGGTCGGCCACTCGGCTGAAAGCTTTAGCTCAGATATGCTGACGCGCGACGCTGTCTGCATGCGGTTGATCGTCATCGGAGAGGCCGCAAATCGATTGACCGACGACGCAAAGGCAAAGCTTCCCTCTCTGAACTGGGATGGCATGGCGGGTTTGCGCCACATACTCGCCCACGACTACGGCGCTGCCAGTCCCTCGCTTTTGTGGAGCATCGCAATGGTCAATGTACCGGAGTTGGCCGAGGCGCTGTCCAGGATCGAGGAAGACTGATGCTCCTCCCCTTCTTCACCGCCCTGCGTCAGGCCAAGGTGCCTGTGTCGACCAAGGAATGGCTCCATTTGATGGAGGCCATGGACAAGGATGTGGCCGGGGGGCGCATCGAGGACTTCTATCATCTGTCGCGGGCGGTCCTGGTAAAGGACGAGAAACACTACGACCGGTTCGACCAGGTGTTCGGAACGGTGTTCAAGGGGGTCGAGAGCGTCGGGATCGGCGAGGACCTGACCACCGCCATCCCCGAGGACTGGCTGAAGCTGCTCACCGACAAGTTCCTGACGGACGAGGAAAAGGCCGAGATCGAGGCCATGGGCGGCTTCGACAAGCTGATGGAGACGCTGAAGCAGCGGTTGGAGGAGCAGAAGGAACGCCACGAGGGCGGGTCCAAATGGATCGGCACCGGCGGGACCAGCCCCTTCGGCCACGGCGGCTATAACCCCGAGGGTGTGCGCATCGGCGGACCTGGCAAGCAGGGCCGGGCGGTCAAGGTCTGGGAGAAGCGGGAGTACAAGAACCTGGACGACACGGTCGAGCTGGGCACCCGCAACATCAAGGTCGCCTTGCGTCGTCTGCGCCGGTTCGCGCGTCAGGGGGCGGCCGAAGAGCTCGACATCGACGGCACGATCGACGGCACGGCGCGCCAGGGCTGGCTCGACATCCATATGCGACCCGAGAGGCGCAACACGATCAAGGTCTTGCTGTTCCTCGACGTCGGCGGGTCGATGGACGGCCATATCAAGCTCTGCGAGGAGTTGTTTTCCGCCGCGAAGACCGAGTTCAAGAACCTGGAATTCTATTACTTCCACAACTGCCTGTACGAAGGCGTGTGGAAGGACAACCGGCGGCGTCACGCCGAAAAGATCCCGACCTGGGACCTGCTGAACCGCTACAACGGCGACTGGCGGGCGATCTTCGTCGGCGACGCGACGATGAGCCCGTACGAGGTCACCATGCCCGGCGGCTCGGTCGAGCACTGGAACGAGGAGGCCGGTGCCGTCTGGCTGAGGCGCGCGCGGCTTCAGTGGGACAGGTCGGTGTGGCTGAACCCGGTGGCCGAGCGGTACTGGAGCTATACGGCCTCGGTGAAGCTGATCGGCGAGGTCATGGACGAACGGATGTTCCCCCTGACGCTGGATGGGCTGGACCGGGCGATGCGGACCCTGACACGCTGAGGGACGTCAGGTCGCGTCAGGACGGGACGGGCGGCACACGCTGCTATGACGCACGGGCTGGGAGGCGACCGCCATGCTGATATTCCTGATCCTGATGCTGGTTCAGTCTGCCGACGGGATCGTCCAGACGGCGCCCGCTGTAGTCGCGCCCGCTCCGGCCGCAGATCCCTGCCGCTTCGGACGGGGCCGGATCAGCAGCCCCAACTGTCCGCCAGGGCCGCCGCGGGTTTTCGTATCGGATACCCCTCAGCCTGCCCCCGCCGCCGAGGCGGAGGAGGACACCAACCCTTGGGCCATCGTCCGGGACGCCCGGTTCGAGAACACCAACACCAACCAGACGTCCCCCGAACCGTCCGAGCGTCTCGCCGGGCGCTTCGACTGGTCAGCGCGGACGCAGGGCGCCGAAGGCTATGCCGCCGCCGGTTACAATGCCGACGGCACCTTGCGGGCCACATCAACCCCGGCGTCCGACACCACAGTGCCTCAGGCGGCCTTCACCGATCCGGACAAGTGGATCGGCGAGCAATGCGCCGGTCAGATCGACACGGCGGAGGCCGACTGCCGACGCCGCGCCCGCAACCGCCTGGCCATGGCCCGCGCCGACGCCGCAGCGGGACCGGTCGCCGGTTCCGAGCCGCGCACCGTGGCCAGAGCGCCGTCATGGACACCGGACACGCCCGCCGGCCCGTGCCGCCAGGTCTCGACCCGCACCCCGACGGACGTGTTCGGCACGACCACATCGAGCACATCGACGGTCTGCACGTCCGGCAACGCCGACGCCTTGCTGGACAGTACGGAGGCGAGATTGCGCGACCTCAGGGCGATGCCCGCAACGGACTGTGGTCGGCCGTTGAGCGGAGAGAACACGACGGCCTGGATGGCGCGCTGCGAGCGCCCGCGCTGATCGGAGGGCGCACACCGGGATCGTGATTTCAACGACCGGACTTTCCGTGGCAGGGTCACCGGGTCGTTCGGGAGTTCATCATGCTGATCGCCGCCCTAGCCGCCCTGCTGCTGCAACAGTCGGCGGGAACCATCGCCTGGGACACGCCAGTCGCGGCCGACCCTGAGGCACCGGCGCAGGCGGCACAGCCTGTTTCGACCCTGCCCGATTGGGCGAGAGCCGACCCCTATGGCTGGGAGCGGTCGCAGTGCAGTCCGATGATCCGCAAGGACGCCTCGATGGAGGCCTGTCAGGTGCGGGTGCGGACTGACCTGGCGGGTGCGCTCGGTGATCGCCTGCCCGGCGGCCTGGCACCCGACGGGATCGAAGGCTGTCGTCAGGTGTCGGACGGCAAGGGCAGTTACGAAACCACCTGCGCTCCCGTTCAGCGGACGCTGGCGACCACTGCCGCACCCGTCGCGGAAATCTGCGAGGAACGACCGACGCGAACCGCGAGCGGCGTCGTGGCCTTTGGCCGGGAATGCCGACCGGCGACGGGTGCGACGACGACAGAGGGTCTGTCGTTCCGGCTCGGCGGAGACTGAGGCCGGATACGACAACGCCGCCCCCGATCGGGAGCGGCGTCGAATGGGATATTGAAGCGGTCTAGTTGCGCTTGTCGGCGTCGCGGAGGGTGTCCTTGACGCCGCCGACGGCATTCTGGGTCTTGCCCTCGACCTGATCCATCTTGCCTTCTGCCTTCAGCTTCTCGTCGCCGGTCAGCTTGCCGACGCCTTCCTTGATCTGGCCACCGATGTTCTTGGCGGCGCCTTCGATACGGTCATGATCGGGCATGAATATCTCCTGGTTCACGGTGTCGCCGGAGTGGCGGCGTCTCGTGCAGGATCAACGGGTTAGGCCCGGGAACGTTCCTCCGGCAGAGCTTGCGTCCGTCTAGAGATCGAAGGCCAGGCGGGCGCGGACGCCCTTGTGCTCGGGATCGATCTCGACGACCGAGCGCAGGCCCGACGCCATGGCCCCGATGATCTTGCCACCCAGGCCGGTGCCTTTGGGCACACCGTCACCCATGCCCGGACCATCGTCCTCGACGGTCAGCAAGGCCCTGCCCTCGCCGCCCGACTTCAGGATGACGCGGATCTCGCCGCCCTGACCGGGGGCATAGGCGTATTTCACGGCGTTTGTGACCAGTTCGGTGACCACGACGCCCAGAGACACGGCCTGATCGGTCGAGACCCGCATCGGCTCGGCCTCCAGCGCCAGTGTCGGCGAACTGTCGTCCGGCCCCAGGGACTTGGACAGTTCGTCGATCAGCCCGGCCAGATACTCGTCCATGGCCACGGTCGACATGTCACCCGAGGTGTAGAGGCGGCGATGCACGTGGGCGACGGCCTCGATCCGCGCCTGGGCCTCCTTGACCGCATTGCGCGCGCCGTCATCGACGAGGTGGCGCAGTTGCAGAGACATGAAGGTCGAGACCAGTTGCAGCGAGTTGCCGACGCGGTGGTTGACCTCGCGCAGCATGGCCTCGGCGCGGTCACGGGCGAGGCGGACCTGTTCCTGGGCCTCGTCGTTCTCGCGTTGCAGGCGGCGGCGGAACAGGGCGTCCTCAAGCGCGGACCGCAACAGGGAGGTGAAATCCTCCGACACGTCCTTGATGACATAGTCGGCGGCCCCGGCGCGAAGCGCGGCGACCGCGATCCGGCCTTCCTGGGCTCCCGTCACGTAAACGACGGGCGGCGGCTCGGGCATGGCCAGGATGTCGGGCAGGACGTCCAGGCCGTCACGACCGGGCATATAGTGGTCCAGGGCGCAGACGTCGAAATCGCCCTGCTCCAGCTTTTCCAGCCCTGCATCGCCGTCCGCGGCCAGGGTGACCTCATAGCCGTGACGGCCGAGTTCCTTCTGGACCAGACGGGACAGGCCGGCGTCGTCATCGATGTAGAGCAGCCTGACAGCCGGTTTGGTATCCGTCATTCGATCTCAGGTGCCTGCATGACAGACAGGAACAGGCCCAGCTGTCGGATCGCCCCCGCGAAACTCTCATAGTCGACCGGCTTGGTGATGTAGACGTTGCAGCCCAGGTCGTAGCAGCGCTGGATCTCGGTCTTGTCGTCGGTGGTGGTCAGGACGACGACGGGCGCGCGACGCAGTCGTTCGTCCTTCTTGACCTCGGCCAGGATGTCGGTGCCCTGCATGTCTGGCAGGTTCAGGTCCAGCAGGATCAGCATCGGCCCGTTCAGCCGGACTTCTTCCGAAAACAGATAGTCGAGCGCGGCCTGGCCGTGGTCGAAATGCATGATTTCGTTATTGATGTTGGCGCGCCGGATGTTCTTTTCGATCAGCTTGGCATGGCCGTGGTCGTCCTCGACCATCACGATCTTGACGGGGGCAGTCACAAGGCGTCTCCGGAATCCACTAGGATGAGGCGTTTGGGGAATTTCAGGCGAAAAGTCGAGCCCTCGCCCAGAACCGACTCGACCTCGATCGACCCGCCCAGCCGGCGAACACTGTTGCGCACGAAGGCCAGCCCCAGGCCTTCGCCCGGCCGGTCCTGACGGCCCGCGCGGCGGAACAGCTCGAATATCCGCTCGTGGTCCTTTTCTGAGATGCCACGGCCGTTGTCGGACACCGTGTATTCGACCCAGCCGCCGGCGCGGTCGTGGCCCGACACCACGATCCGGCCGGGACGTTTGGGGTCCAGATATTTGACGGCGTTGTCGATCAGATTGCCGACGATCTGCTCGATCGACAACCGGTCGCTCTCGAAGGTCGGCATGGGTTCGACCACGACCTCGGCGTCAGCGGCCTCGGTCTGGTGACGGATGGCGTCGGCGGCCTTCTGGGCCATGGCGGCCATGTCGATGGTCTCGGGGATCAGGTTGCGCCGCCCCTCGCGCGACAGCTTCAGGATGGCGTTGATCAGCCGGTCCATCTTCTCGGTCGAGGCGCGGATGAAGCCCACCGCCTCGGGGATGTCGTCGCGTACCGCCGTCAGGGCGTCGCTTTCAACAAGGTCCGGCGCCAGGGTCTGCACCTTGGTCATCTGGGCGTCGATCGTCTTGCCCGCCTGCTCCAGTTCGGCCGTGTAGCCCATGACGTTGACCAGGGGCGAACGCAGGTCGTGGCTGACGATATAGGCGAAGCGCTGGACCTCTTCGTTGGCCCGGACCAGGGCGGCGGTGCGGTCGCGCACGGTCGATTCAAGTCCCGCATTGACCGCATCGACCGTGGCGCGGGCGGCGGCCATGTCCTGAAGATAGCGCCGCACCAGCAGAAAGATGATGAAACCCAGGATCAGGATCAGCGCGCCGGCGATCGCGTTGACCACAACCGTCGTCAGCGCGGCCTGCTGTGAGCGTTCGCGGCGGTCCTGAAGTGTGGCGTTGACCCAGTCATCAACCCGCAGCACCTCGGCCTGCAGTTCTTCCATCATCCGCTTGCCCTCGCCGGTGCGAACCCGGCTGACCGCCTGTCCGATCTGACCCTGGCGGGCCATGGCAAGGGTGGCGGACATCTCGGCGAACTTGTCGGCGCTGAGACGCGTCAGGGCCTCCGCCGAGGCGACGCCGACCGGGTCTCCCGCCGTTTTCTCGCGAAAGGTGTCAAGCAAGGCTGGGTTGGCCGAACGCGCCTCTTCGTAGGCGGCGGCGAATCCCGCCTGGCCGGTCAGCAAGAACCCGCGCTGTGCCGTCTCCGCCCCCTGGACGTTGAGGATCAGGTTGCGGGCGGATCGCCGGACCTGCCAGGTCGTATCGACCTCCTGATTCAGGGCGGCTGTCCGCTGGATCATCAGGAAGGTGCTGCCGTTAACGATCAACAGCAGGAGAAGCGCGCCGGTCAGCAGCGCCACGACCGATCGCGCGAGCGACCGCGTGCGCAGGAAGCGCAGGAAGCTGGAAAGACCGCCGGGGGTCGCCATCCTCTCAAGCGAGGACGGCCCCTCGGAGGAGAAGTCGCTGGCGGTGTCTGGGGTCATGGCCCAAGGTTAGCGGCACTGGTCGCACTGTCCAGCCTTGCGCATCCGAAACGCGGGCCAAGCGTTTGATTGTGCAAGCTAAGCCATAAGCGAAAGGAGGCCCGCGATGTTGATTTCGTACTGGTGGGTCGCTCCGGCCCTGGTCGCCTTTATTGCGGCGCTGTTCGTGCTGAACGGCCTGGTCTCGCTTTTCCGGGGACATTGGGTCACAGGGCCGCTGAAACTGATCGGCGGCGGTGCGGTGCTTGCGGCGGCGGCGGCGGCGGTCCTGCTGGCCCAGAACATCCAGACCTATGCCCGGCTGACCCACGAACGGCCGGTGGCGACGATCCAGCTGCGCCAACTGGCCCCGCAGTATTTCGAAGTCACGGTGATCCAGCCGCCCCTGACCGCGGGCGGCCAGGCGCGATCGGCGATGTACCCTGTCAACGGCGACGACTGGCGGATCGAGGCCCAGGTGCTGAAGTGGAAGCCGTGGGCCAATGTCTTGGGCCTGGACACCCAGTACCGCCTCGACCGGCTGTCGGGCCGCTATCAGAACATCGAACAAGAACGCACCGGTGCCCGCAGCGTCCACGCCCTGTCGGGTGGCGATCCAGCCAAGGGCCAGATCCTGGGGGTGGAGATGCCCTGGAACTTTACCGTCTGGTACGGCGCGAAGCGCTATCGCCGGTATGTCGATGCGGTCGACACCCTGTACGGAGGCGCCACCTATATGCCGATGGCCGACGGCGCGCGCTATGAGGTCTGGATCACCCAGTCGGGCCTGATCGCGAGGCCGGCCAACGATGCGGCGCGGAATGCGTCAGCAGGCGGCCGGGTCAGCGTTCGATAATCAACCGATCAGGACGCTGGCCGCCGCACGCGCCTCGTCCGTGATCACCGCGCCCGACAGCATCCGCGCGATTTCCTCGCGGCGGCGAGCGTCGTCTAGCGGGGCCACCGTGGTCGTGGTCGCACCGTCAGCGTCGGATTTCATGACCTTCCAGTGGGTGTGGCCCCGCGCGGCGACCTGGGGGCTGTGGGTCACGACCAGGACCTGGGCGCCGGACGACAGGCGTTTCAGGCGCTGGCCGACCGCCTCGGCGACGGCACCGCCGACGCCCTGATCGACCTCGTCGAAGATCATGACGGGTTGGCGCTGGTCCTCACGTCCCGCCAGGGCCGCCTTCATGGCCAGGGCGAAGCGCGCCAGTTCCCCGCCCGACGCGATGGCGTCCAGCGGGCCGAAACCGTCGCCCGCATTGGTGGCGATCTGGAACCGCACGGTCTCCACGCCGAGTGGTCCACGCCGGTCCTCGCCCACCGGCTCGAAAGCGACGCGGAAGCGGGCGCGGTCCAGCTTGAGCGGGGTCAGTTCGGCCATGACCGCGCGGGTCAGCCGCTCCCCGGCCGCCTCGCGCGCCGAGGTCAGGAAGGTGGCCGCCAGGTCATAGGCCTCGCGCGCGGCGGTCGTCTCGCGCTGTGCGGCGGTCAGGGCCTCGGCCCCGTCCTCGATCAGGCGAAGCTGCTCGCGCAGGGACACCCGCAGCGCCGGCAGGGCGTGGACGGTGGTGTTCAACTTGCGGGCCGCGGCGCGCAGGGCGAACAGCCGCTCCTCCGCCTTGTCCAGTCGACCCGGCTCGAAATCGAAGGCGTTGGCGGCTGCGTCCACCTCGGCGATAGCTTCCAGCGCCTCGACGATGGTCCTGTCGATGGCCTCGGCAGCCGCGGACAGGCGGGTCAGGACGAGGTGCTCGACGGCAGGCTCGGCCGGTGTTTCGGCCACCCCGTCACCCGGCCCGGCCAGGGCCTGGGCCGCGCGCTGTCGGGCGTGTTCGACGGCGCGCAGGGCCGCCGACAGTTTCTGCACCAGTTTGTCGCCGCCCAACTGGGTCCGGGCGTCGGCAAGGTCGGCCATGGCCTTTTCCGCCGCCCCCAGGATAGCGCGCTCGCCGGCCAGTTCGGTCTCTTCGTCTTCGCGCGGGTCCAGCGCGTCGAGGTCGGCCAGGTTGAGGGTGATTTCCTCGGATCGGGCCGCCGCGTCGGCGGCGGCGGCACGCAGGGCGGCCAGACGGGTTTCCGCCGCCTTCAGCCGGTCGGCGGCGAGCGCCACCGCCGACAGCTGCGGGGCCGTGCCGCCATAGGCGTCGAGCAGCCCGCGATGGGTCTTCCAGTCCAGCAGGCCGACAGTTTCATGTTGGCCATGAACCTCGACCAGCCGGGCACCGATCTCGCGCAGGGCCGCGACCCCGGCGGTCTGGTCATTGACATAGGCCCGGCTGCGGCCGTCGGCCGACAGGACGCGCCTCAGGATCAGATCCTCGCCCGGCGACACGTCGAATCCGCGTTCGGCGATCAGGGCGATCAGGTCGGCGTCATCGGGCGCGGTGAAGACGGCCGTGGCCACGGCCTGTTTGGCACCGGCCCGCACGAGGCCGGCATCCCCTCGCCCACCGAGCGCCAGGCCCAGCGCGTCGAGGATGATCGACTTGCCCGCCCCGGTCTCACCGGTCAGCACGGTCAGGCCGTCCTCGACCTCGAGGTCGAGCGCATCGACCAGCACCACGTCGCGGATGGAAAGAGCGGTCAGCATGGGCGGGTGCGATTCGACATCAAGGTCAGTCTATAGGCGACCCTGAACCAATCGGGAACGGCGGAGCGGCTTCGGACCTCAGCCCGGGATGATCCGGCGCAGCCAGCTCTCGCGTTGTCCGGTCGGGGCCGCCTCGGGCTGCTGACCGTTCTCGCTCAGCAGGGCATAGGCTTCGGCGTACCAGGGGCTGCCCGGATAGTTGAAGCCCAGGACGGCGGCGTTGCGGGTCGCCTCATCCTTGAGGCCCAGGCCCAGATAGACCTCGACCAGCCGGTACAGGGCCTCGGGGGTATGGGAGGTACGCTGGAAGGCGTCGCTGTCGATCACCGACTTGTAGCGACCGATGGCGGCCAGCGGCTGGTTGGCGCGCTGATAGTAGCGGCCGATGTTCATTTCCTTGCCGGCCAGCTGGTCGTTGACCATGTCGATCTTGACCGAGGCGTCCGTGGCATAGGCCGAGCCCGGATAACGCCGCGCCACATCCCGCAGGCCTTCCAGCGCCGCGACCGCGAACGCCTGATCGCGACCCACATCGACGATCCGCTCGAAATTACAGGTCGCCCGCATGTAGTAGGCGTAGGCGGCCGACGGACTGCCCGGGAACAGCTGGATGAACCTGTCGGCGGCGGCGACCGATTCCACGTAGTTGCCGTTCTGGTAGTAGGCGTAGATCTGCATCAGGATCGCGCGACGCGACCATTCCGAATACGGATGCTGGCGCTCGACCTCCTGGAAATAATCGACGGCGTCGGCCCAGCGGCGGCTCTGCAGCCGGTCATAGCCGGTGTTGTAGAGCAGCTCGACGGGGCGCTCCTCATAGGCCAGGCGCGGACGCGGGCGCGCGCCACAGGCGGCGATGGACGCGGCGGCGACGATGACCGCCGTGGCGACGGCGATCCGACGCAGGGTCGTGCGCGAGGACAGGACGGACACCGGAGCAGCAGGCAAGGCGGACCTCATGGCGACAGGGACGCCGCGCATGGTCGCCGCCCCAAAGAATCCGCGACCTCTACACCAGCGGTCGGGTCCAAGCCAATGCGATCGCAGGCGCGCCTGATGGCGAATCCTCGAAGCTGTGGCTTGCCCCCGGCCGTTGCGCTGGTAAAGAGCGCGAGAACTGAACAGTCGTCATTGGCGGTCCGATGACGGCGAAAGGATGACCGGTCGATGAAGCTGCTATCCGGCAACTCAAACCGGCTGTTGTCCCAGGCCATCGCCGACCACCTCGACATGCCGCTGACCAAGGCCCAGGTGAAGCGGTTCGCCGACAACGAGGTTTTTGTCGTCATCGAGGAGAACGTCCGGGGCGAGGACGTCTTCGTGATTCAGTCGACCTCCTATCCGGCCAACGACAACCTGATGGAGCTGTTGATCTGCATCGACGCCCTGGTGCGGGCATCGGCGCGGCGGATCACGGCGGTCATGCCCTATTTCGGCTATGCGCGTCAGGACCGGAAGACCGGCGGACGCACCCCGATCTCGGCCAAGCTGGTCGCGAACATGATCACGCGCGCCGGTGCCGACCGCGTGCTGACCATGGATCTGCACGCCGGCCAGATCCAGGGCTTCTTCGACATCCCGACCGACAACCTGGTGGCGACGCCGGTCCTGGCCCAGGACATCAAGGAGAACTATCAGCGCGGCAGTCTGATGATCGTGTCGCCCGACGTCGGCGGCGTGGTGCGTGCGCGCTCCCTGGCCGAGCGGCTGAACGTCGACCTCGCCATCGTCGACAAGCGTCGCCCAAAGGCGGGCGAGAGCGAGGTCATGAACATCATCGGCGACGTCTCGGGCCGCGAATGCATCCTGTTCGACGACATCGTCGATTCCGGCGGCACCCTGGTGAATGCGGCCAAGGCCCTGATGGAGGCGGGGGCGACGAGCGTGTCGGCCTACATCAGCCACGGCGTGCTGTCGGGACCGGCGGTCCAGCGGGTTACGGACGGGCCTTTGAAGGAACTGGTGATCACCGATTCGATCGATCGGCCTCACGAAGTCCTGAACTGCCCCAAGATCCGCACCGTGCCCGTAGCTCCCCTGATCGGCGAGGCCATCCGCCGAATCGCCAATGAGGAGTCCGTCTCCAAGTTGTTTGATTAACAGTGCGATAACCCTGCTTGCGGCCTTATAAGGGTCGAAACGGCGACGCAGTGTCGACGCCGACCTTGTACAATCGCGTCTCCGTGGGAAGTTCGACCATGACCCTGGCCTTCATGCGCCGCAGCCTCGCCGTGGCCGCCATCGCGGCAGCCGCCGTCCTGGCCAGTTGCACCACCGGCCCTTCACAGGCCGAACTCGAAGCACAACGGATGGCCGAGGCCCAGGCCGCCGCAGCGGCGGCCGCCGCCGCAGTCCGGGTGGCCCCACCCATTTCGATGAACGCGGGCGTCGCCGAATCGGCGGCCATTTACGTCAGCTTCCTGCGCGACGTGGGCACCATCCGGGGCGGCTTTCCCGACGCCGAATCGATCCAGGCCGCGATGCGCAAGGGTGCCGCCTACGATCCCATCCAGCTGTCGCAGGGCATGATTGCCTATGCCTCGATCGTGGCGCTGCAATCGCCCGAGTTCGTCGCCGGCGTGCGCCAGTACGGCGTCGATCCCGTCCAGCGTCGTCAGGTGATCGAGAACATCGTCTACAACCCCGCCTATGCCGCCACCCTGCCGGGCGCGGAGGCCGGTGCCGGCCTGATCATCGCGACCCTGGGCCGCGACATCTCTGACATGGTCACGATCGCCGACGCCGTCGAACAGGACGCCTATACCATCCAGGCCCGGGGCGATTCCCGTCGCAGCTGGGCCGTCGCCCCGCTGCCGAACCGTGCGGAACGCCTGGAAGCGATCAAGCAGATTTCGGGACGGCGCATGATGCCGCCGGCCGAGGACACCGCACGCCTGTATGCCGCGGCCAACAGCGGGTCCGGTTTGAGCGTGCCGGGCGGCACATCGCGGCCGCCCTATACGCCTGTGATCGCCAACGCCCTGGCCATGGCCGCCCTGGCTGCGCTGGGTGCCGCCGGTGACGAGGCCCGCCCGAACACCCAGGCCCTGATGCAGGAGAGCGGCAGCGAGTTCTGTCTGTCGATGTCCAAACTGAACCTGTTCCAGTGCCTGGCCGCCTCGCGCCCCAGCTACGAGGACATGTTCTGCGTCGGCCGCCACATCGTGCGTGACCTGGGCACCTGCACCTTCGGCGCGACCCGCGTGCCGGTGATCAGCGTCTCCGCACCGTCGAGCTGACGTCGATCGTCGTCAGGCGGTTGCGTGTGGGCCGTCTTGCGTGTAATGACCCGCGCTCTTGAATTCGAGGGTTGATGACCCCGCCGCGCGAGCCATCAGTTGGCGCAGGCGTTTTTGTTGTTGAGGCGAGCCAGATGGCCGAGATCATTCTGAACGTGGACGTCCGCGAAAACACCGGCACCGGCGGCGCGCGCGCAGCCCGTCGCTCCGGCGCGGTTCCGGGCATCCTGTACGGCGGCGGCAAGGCCCCCGTCGCCATCTCGGTCAACGAGAAGGACTTCCGCAAGAACCTGTACACCGGCAAGCTGCTGGGCCACCTGATCACGCTCAAGTACGGCGAAGAGACCCAGCCGGTCATCGCCAAGGACGTGCAGTTCGATCCCGTCACGGACCGTCCCCTGCACTTCGACCTGATGCGCGTCGACGAGCACCAGACCATCAAGATCGAAGTGCCCGTTCACTTCATCAACGAAGACAAGTGCGGTGCCTTCCGTCAGGGCGGATCGCTGGAAATCGTTCGTCACACCGTCGAGATCTCGGTCGCCGCCGACCACATCCCCGAGGACCTGGTCGTCGACCTGGCCGGCCACAAGCTGGGCGACACCATCCGCTTCTCTGACATCAAGGTGCCCGAAGGCGTGACCGCCACCATCACCGACCGCGACTTCGTGATCGCCTCTATCAAGACCTCGTCGGCCGCCATCTCGGCTGCCCATGACGAAGAGACGATCGCCGAAGAGAACGCCATCGCCGCCGCCGAAGCCGGTGCGGACGAAGTTCCTGCCTCGGAACAGTCCGACGAAGGCGACACGTCGGAAGGCTGATCGCCCCACGAGTATCGATTTCCGGGACGGCCCATTCCTTCGCTGGAGTGGGCCGTTTCCATATCCGGACCTGACGCATGATCATCATCGCCGGCCTGGGCAATCCGGGCGCCAAATACCAGAACAACCGGCACAACATCGGCTTCATGGCCGTGGACGAGATCGCGCGCCGGTGGCGGTTCGGGACCGAGCGGGCCAAGTTCCAGTCGGTGATCGCCGAAGGCGAGGTCGAGGGCGTCAAGGTGCTGCTGATGAAGCCCCAGACCTTCATGAACCAGAGCGGCAATGCGGTCGGCGAGGCCGCGCGTTTCTACAAGATCCCGGTCAGCGACATCATCGTCTTCCACGACGAGATCGACCTGGCCCCCGGCCGTTTCCGGATGAAGACCGGCGGCGGGGCAGCAGGTCAGAATGGGGTGCGATCCCTCATCAGCCACCTGGGGGCCGACTTTCGACGCGCCCGCATGGGGATCGGCCATCCGGGCGAGGCGAACCTGGTCATGCCCCACGTCCTGGGTGACTTCCACAAGGCCGAGCAGCCGTGGCTGGAGGCTCTTCTGCGCGCCTGCGCCGACGCACTGCCCTTCGCCGTCGCGGGCGAGGACGAACGCTATCAGGGCGAGGTGCTGCGCCTGGCTCCCGCCCCGAAGTTCAGCCCGAGGCAACAGGCGCGGGGCGAATAGGCCATGTGCGCGTCGTTTCAGGCCAGGGCCAATGTGACCCAACTGGTTCGCATCTTCGAGGCGGCGGGCGCACCGATCGAATTCTCGGACGGCCTGCCCAACATTGCGCCGCTGGACGAGGTTCGACCTACGGATGGGACCGTTGCCGTCCGCGCGATCAATGACACCGCCACGGTCCTGTCTGAGATGCGGTTCGGCTTCCCACCGCCCGCGCCGAAGCGTCCGCCGATCATCAATTTTCGCTCCGAAGGGCGCGAGTTCGAGAATCGCGCAGGCGGCGGCCGCTGTATCGTGCCGGTGACCGGCTTCTATGAGTTCACGGGCGACAAATATCCCAAGACGCGCTGGCTGTTGTCGGGCGCGAACCAGGAGGTGCTCGGGCTCGCCGCCGTCTGGAGATCAGGGCCGGACGGCACCGCCTTCTCCCTGTTGACCGCAGAGCCGGGGCCGGATGTCGCCCCCTATCACGATCGCGGCGTACTGCCGCTCGCGCCGGCCGACTGGGCTGACTGGCTGTTCGCACGGCGGCCCGCGGCGGAACTGTTGGTGCCGCCCCCGGCTGGGACGCTCAAGGTCGAGGCCGCGCCACGGCCGTCCAAGGCATAGTGTCACGCTTCCCATTTCAGGCGGGCGCGGCTATGGCCGCCGCGTGACCCGCTCCCAGGCCGACAACTGGTCGATCATGCGCTCGCTGGCCTTCCTGGCCGCGACGTTCGCGATCACGTTCGCCAGCCTGATGCCTTTCGCGGCCCTGGCGGCGGCGGTCCCGGGCCAGCCCATCGTCTTCTGCTCGGCGGAGGGCGTACACACCATCGCCGTCGGCATGGACGGCGAGCACGGTGGGTCCAAGGGACTGGCCGGGGTCAAATGCGCCGCCTGTCTGCTGGTCACGCCGGCCGCCCTGCCTGACGCGCCTGTCGTGGCCCCCCTGTCGGCGGGAATCACCCGCCCGGCCCAGGTCTTCGTGGCCATCAACGATCGGCCCCGCC